>JAPXRV010000026.1:0-35749 GCA_033813415.1 Opitutales bacterium
ACGCCGCCTACGTGTTCCATATCGTCGGCGACAAACCAGCGGATAACTGAGCATCGGAATTTGGCTCTTCCGTGATCGGACTATCAGGCTGCCCGGCCAATCCCGGGTAGCCTGTGTGCTCTATAGAGAGGGGGCGCTTATCCTCTCATTCGGATGAGGATGGGAAGATAGTTCGGATGCCGCATCCGTTCAATATTTGACGAGCTTGATTGGAATATAAGCTGAGTAATCCAGGAAATCCTTGTCTTCGGTGAAGATTGCCATCCGGTTCCGATGCGCCTGTGCACAAATCAGGAAATCCACAGGAGACCCTTGAATGCCGTTTCTGCGGCACAGATTAAAGAACACGGCTGCTTGAGTGTGGTCTGCGGATTCGGCTAAGAGATCCGGAAAGCTTTCAAGGATTCCGCTGAGTTTGCGAAATTGAGCTTCATCTCTGAGTCCGGAGAGCAATTCCTGACGAATGATGCCAAGCATCTGGACCTGATTCTCTTGGATCATCAGACGCAAATGGTCGAGAGAAGCCGACCTTCTGTAGCCGTCTCGCCTCAAAAACAGCGACCAAACCGAAGTATCGACAATGACCTTCATCGATTATTCCTGAGGGACTTGGAGTCATAATCATCGAAAAAATCCACTTTCCCCTCCCAATCGAGAATCTCCATCTGTCGCCTGTGCTGGACAAACTCTGTGAGCGCCTGATTGACCGCTTCTTTCTTGGTTCGAAAGCGTCCAATCCTTTTTGCCTCATTGAGAAGGTCCAGATCAATTTTCAAGTTGGTGGCCATGTGTCAATATTGACACAATATTCCAACTGGGCAAGTCCGGGTTCCGTTTTCCCGAAATCATTTGGATCGATGTTCTCGTGAATGCGGGCAACGACAAAATGTCGGTGATCAGGTGGTGTCTGATGCTTTCGTCCAAATGGATCCTGAGGGTTTTCTGTATCGAGTTCCGAGCCGCAATCGGTCTGAACTGGCATCTTTCTGTTGAGAAGCGCCATGGCTGCATATGAAAGGAGGGCGCACAGAAACAATGGGTTGAAAACGAAAGAGTGAACTCTCAATGGTTCGACTGATTCATCGACATGAATCGCGGGGTAGAGAACGAAATACTGGATGTTGTTTTTTTCGGGAAGAGTTGAAGCAATGGTGGTATGCGTCTTCGCAAGAAGCTTACCGTTCCTGTCGTAGACCCCAACAATGTATCGGATGCTGGAGTTGACCTTCTGCAGTCGGGGATTCTCCTGCCATCGAATATGTGTGAAGCTTTCGCTGTCTAGGTATTGCGAGTATCCGTCCTTGTAAAAAAAGGCCGCTACAAGCGTCATGACCCCCAAGAATTGTCGAAACGCAGAAAATGAAATTCAGAAACTGCAGGAGTCTTTCCGATCTTTCCATCAGATGATGATATGCGGGGTAATGTATGAGTGACTAAGTGCAAGTCGTTGCGATCTCTGTTCCGTTGAAGTCGGAGAGGCAGGTTGGGTTATTGGGTAAGGCTGTCGAGCCAGCGCTCGAGTTCGTGGGCGCTTGCCTCGCCCTTTGCGTAGACGGAGTTGGCTTTGTTGAATTCCAGCACGTCACATCCACGGATGTCGGGCTTGAGGTAGAGGTCGGGCGGATTGGCCTCCCGTCGCTGCCGGATGATGGTGTTTTGCATGATGTCGAACATGCCGATCACTGAGCGGAAGAGCTTTGGGGATTCCTCCGGATTGGTCTCGCCGGGATTTCCCATCACATCAATGGCCACGACGCGGTCGCAATCCGTCAGGATATCGTGAGGCACCGGGTTGACACCTCCACCATCCACCAGAATGCGGCCCTGGTGCTGAACCGGAGTGAAGACTCCGGGGAGGCTCATGCTGGCGCGAATGGCGGGTAGAATGGGTCCGGAGTTCAGGATGACTTGTTCCGAACTCCAGAAGTCGGACGTGACAATGCTCAACGGGATTTGCAGCTCCTCAAATGTGGTGACGCCCAGCGCATCTCCGAGAACCTCCAGGAAGCGCTCGCCTTTGATAAGTCCGGATGGATCGAAGCTCAGGTCAAAGAACTCTATGGCCTTGAGGGCGTGCTTCTTGCGCAAAATATCGCCCAGCTTGTCTTCCTTTGCGATGATGCGGCTGTCGGCCCATTCGCGGATTCTGGCAGCGGGCATCCCGGACGCATACAAGGCTCCGACAATTGCGCCCGCGCTGGTGCCGCTGATGTGGGCTGGCCGTATCCCCTTTTTGTCGAATACATCCAGAATCGGAAGGTGGGCGAGCCCTCTGGCTCCGCCACCCCCGAGTGCCAAACCGATGCGGAGGCGGGAGTTTGCTTTGTTGGAGGGTTCAGCTGAGGCGTTCATGGTAATCCGGAATGAGGGATAAGATCGGGAAAACAAAAGCGTAATACCAAAGGTATTGGGAATGACTGGAGAAATCCAGTTCCAACTGTTTCGACTTTCAGGCAAAGAGAAGCAGCGCGTTGACGGGCAGGTGGCACCTCCGGTTTGTCGGGGTCGGTGCTGTAATGGGTGCCTGGGTATCAGGTAAGCCCAGATGGGCCTCAACCGAGGCCCCAGATATGATCTTAGGGGCCCGGAGCATTTGATCCCTCAATTGAATGATTTGTTGGCGGGTTACCCGACTCAGGACCGAACACGGGATCCTTTACTTTTCAACCATTCCCCCAGATGAATAGAGCCCCAATCCAAGACCTTCCTTTTTTTCAGGGATAGAAGTCTCCGGGTCGAGTTACTGCCACCGAATTCCGTTTCAGCGAAAAGCAAATCGTTGGAATGCTTCCTGAATGCTCTGGATGCCTTCTTCTTTATTGGTTTGATTCTTCTCCAGGCCTTGTTGCTCTGACCGTTACGGTTGAAGTGGTCGTGTCTGATGCTAAGCCTTTTCTTTTCCTTTGGATGGGTGATGCTACTCATGACAAATGCTTCCAATGAAAGGATGCAATGGGGTTGTTCCCTGACAACGAAAATAGTCAAAGAGTCGAAACGACATGGAGGCTATGCAATCTCGGAAGAATTGCTAATCACATAATCATTGTGAGTGGATCGCAGTAATCTTTGCCCTTCCCGATACTTTGGGATGGCTCAAGTCGGTGGAGTTTGGGCTTGACGGCGGGCGGGCGGAATGAGATTCAGTCGCAATCGCAAAAATCCATGCTCCACTCCGTCAGTTCCGGAACCGCGCACGTGAACGGTCTCGAACAAGGGGTTTTCGCGCCTTTGCGGATGTTTCCTTTAACGCGGCTCCGCGAAATCAGCATGCCCGGTGATCCCGGTGTTTGGCTGATGGGTGTGAGTGAAGGGCAGATCAAGTGGCAGATTCCGGAACTGGGACTTTATGTGGTCAATCCATCGGAATGGTGTCTGTTGGGCGATCGCGGTGCGAAGTCGGTGCCGTATCTGGATCCCCATTCGTCCGGGTTCGCGGTCTGGTTGCCCTTGAGCGCCATGGCTGTGGAGGGAATGGGTGAACTTCCGTCCAAGTTGCATTGCCTTTTGTGCCCTGTGCGGAATGTCTCCCTATTCATCAAAGGATCCTGCCGTGGCAGGATGGGATGGGTGATGTCCGCACTGATGGCTGTCCCAGCTGAACGTGCATCAGCCGCATGGATGAGGCAAAGCTATTTGGCTGAGTGGATTGCGCTGGTGTTCGAATCGGATGAAGTCCGCTTGGATCGCGGATGTGCTTCCTGTTGGCACGAGAAGGATGTGTGCGCGATCCGGAGGGTTGCCGCGTATCTGAATGAGCATCCGGAGGAGTCGCATTCGATCAGCGGACTTACCCGGGCCTTTCATGTGAATGAGTGCAAACTCAAGAAGGGTTTCCGGGAGCATTATGGATGCACCGTTTTTGGCTACTTGCGCCGGATCCGGATGGATCACGCCATGCGCATTCTCCGGCAGAATGAACGATCGGTTATGGAGGTATCAGTGGCGGTTGGATATGCGAATCCCAGCCATTTTGCGCGGGCATTCCGAGAAGTCCACGGGCTCAACCCGGGAGAGGTGCTGCGCCCGGGCTGAGCTGACTGAAACCCGGAGGTGCGGCCATGGGTCCGGCCACCGGGATCTTGAGAATGGTCTCTACCAGTCCATGTTCACACGGGCATACCATGTGCGGGGCTGCACGGGTCCATACTGGTAGGTCGGATCCCGTTCCTCGCCGTTGTTCTGCAAGTCCTTCTGGCGTTCATCCAGCAGGTTCTCGACCCCAACAGAAAGGGTGAGTGCGCCGTTGCCGAATACATTCCCGAATGTTTTGGATAAGCCGAGGTCCCATACAAGGAAACGGGGAGTGTGGCGCCATATGTCGGCATCCTGTCCGATTGCGATCATGGATCCGGTGTAGGACAGCAGGGAGTGGATGTTGAAAGTATCGGGATTTTCGTAAGATAAGCCGAGGTGTCCTGTCCATTCGGGCCGTTTGATGAAAGCGTCGGTAACCAGACCGCTGACCCTTTCGACGGCCTCATCCAGGCGGGCCCGGATCCAGGACAATCCGGCATCGATGCGGAAGGGACCGCTCTGCCAGTTCAGGTTGTTTTCCCAGACGAAAACGCTGGCATCTGGCCCGTTGTAGCGGAGCCAAAGATTGGGATCTCCGCTGAGCTCCCCGGTGTCATCAATTTCAAAAGTGTCCTCCAGAAACGTGTAGTGAACCTGTGAGTGGAGGGTGAGCCTGCGGTCGAGTGCAAGTGGTTGATATTCAGCGCCGGCGCTGAATGTCTGGGAGCTTTCCTCTTCAAGCCCTGCTTCATTGACCAGAAAAATGGCTCCTCCGTTGTTAACGCCAATGTGTTTGTCCTCGTTGAAAGCCCCCGGGGCGTTGAAACCGGTGGACCAGGATACCCTGGAGGTCAGGCAGTCGTTGATGAAATACCGTGCGGCGAGCCTTGGAGAAAAGATGGTGGCATCCACATTGTCATGCTTGTCGAATCGCAAGCCGGGAACCAGCTCAAGTCGGCTGTTGACCGTCCATTGGTCCTGCAGGAACAACCCCACATTTCCGAAGTCGTCTTGAGTGGATGGTGCATCCGGATCGTGCAATGACCCATCCCGCAGGTCTTCGTAGCGGTATTGAATCCCGTAGCTGATCGTGTGCTGAATCCATCGGTGGTTGAACTGACTGTCGACGTAGATAACCGCGTTGTCGGTGGTGCCCCAAACCCTTCTGGCGATGGCATCAATTAGAGCGGAGTTGGACTGAATGAATGCATCTGTCACAGTGCCTGTGAACCCGGAGGATTCCCACGCCCGTTGTTCATTGTCGCCTCTTGCTCCGTAGAAACTGGTGCGCTCGAGGAGGAGTGAACTGAAACTCAGTCCATAATCGAAAGCGTCGCTGATTGATTGTTTCCAGGACAGTTGAGCCAAGTGCATCTCATGGGTGAGCGACTCAGCGACTCTGGCCTGCTCCTCTGGAAGGTCAAGGGAGTCGCCACCCCGGTGGGATTGATCCATGAACTGGTAGTTAGCCTTGAGGGTGGATGTGGGGTTGGGTTTCCACCATACCTGCATCCCCAATACACGGTTGTTGAATTCCGGGATCTCAGTATAAGCGTCGCCCGACAGGTCCACGCCTTCGCGATCCACATTCAATCCGTAAAGGCTCAGGCTGAGACTGCGGGATGCGTTTACATGGTTTGCACGGAAAGACGCCTCCCATTCCCGCGCGTTTTCAGGCAGGATCTCGTATCCGATATTGGTGGTGACTCCGGATTGCTGTGGGGCTTCGGTGATCAGGTTGATCACCCCAGCCATCGCTTCCGGCCCATACAAAACCGAGCTTCCCCCTTTTACCACTTCGATGCGGTCGATGAAGATCGCCGGGAAGATGTCGGCTCCATACACCTTGGCCAAACCGGAATAGAGCGGAGCACCGTCAAACAGGATGGAGGTGTAGTCCGTGCTCAGCCCCAGCAACTGGATCTGATTCACTCCGCAATTTTGGCAATCGTTTTCGAACCGCGCGGTCGGGATGAGTTTGAGGGCATCCCGAAAGGAGGTCGCATTGTAGTGACTGAGATCCGAGGACCGGATCAGTTCTGTTTTGACCGGTGCCTCCGTAATCAGGCGTTCGGTGCGCGTGCCGGTCACGACATAAGCGTCCATCACAAAGAGCGGTTCAACTCCCGTGGTGTCATGTGCCCGGACCGATCCATTGGTCAACAGGCTGACCATTACAAAACCCAGTATTCTTGCATCCATCATAATGAAGTGGATGATAGCAGAATCCGGGATCGGCATCCGCTCCGGGAGGGAGGATCGCTGCTCCAAGCGGGAGTATCTTGCGCTGAGATTGGATTCAGCGTTGGATCCGGTGAGAAGGTGCAGTCAGCCTTCCCGCTGTTTCAGGAGGGGCCAACGGAACCCCGGTATCAGGGGAAGGAATCCCCATCCATCGTGGGAAGTCCTATGGGGTTACCCCGAAAAACTGAAGGGTTTCCTTGCAGAAGGCCTCGCGGTTGTCGAAATGGACGTTGTGGCCGGCGTTGGGGATGCAGCCAATGGTGGCGTTGGGGAAGTGCCGGAGGATGGTCCGGAGGTCGTCGTCCGTGACAAAGCGGGAGTATTCGCCTCTGAGGAAAAGAATGGGTTCGAGGCACCGGTCATCCGGACCAAATGGCGGTTCGGACAGCTTGTCCATGTTGGCCGTGAAGGACTCGAGATGGATGATCCAATCGAGTCTGCCGTCTTCCCTGCGGCGCAGGTTGGTGAGCAGAAACTGGCGTAGTTTGTCATCCGGCTCGATGGGAGCCATGAGAGCATCCGCCTCGGATAGTCTGGAGCAAGCCCCGGGTTTGACTGCGTGCATCGCGCGGAAGGCGTCGGCAAAAAACGGTGGGTAGTTTTTCGGTGCCACATCTCCGATGACGGCCTGAGTGACGCGATCGGGATGGTAGTGGAGCAGGCGCATGACGATTTTGCCCCCCATGCTGTGGCCGATGAAGCGGGCGGATGGAACTGCATGCGTGTCCATCCACCGCAGGACGTCCTCTGCCATGAGCGGATAATCCATGGCATCGGCGTGGGGCGAGGATCCATGGTTGCGCATGTCGAGGCCAATCACATGAAAGTGGGCGGTTAGGCAACGGGCAATGCTGACCCAGTTGCGACTGGAGCCCAGCATCCCATGGATGAGGATAAGCTCAGGTTTTCCGTAACCTCCGAAATCTTTGTGTTTGAGGATCATTCGTCCGTTGGGTCTTCAGGAGCTGCCGAAGCCTCCAGTATGGCTTCCACTGCTCCGGTGATAAAGGAAAGAGGGGCGTTCCAGTTGATGGCAATCTCGTTTGTGGCGTAGCTGGCTTCCTCGTCGCAGAAGGCCATTGCCGGGGCGTCTCCCAGGTATCCCGAGACCCATTTGACGTCATGACGCTGGTGGTTGGGTCCGCCAGAGAGGAATCCGGGATGTGGATCCTTGAGATCGTCCCCCATGCTTGGCCGGTAGTGGGGGTTCATGACCGGGCGTGCTCCGAAGCCGGTGACAAAGCAGTATCCAGTGGGGTTTTTCCCGAGGATGTAGTTCAACTTGTCGCACGCGATTGAGAGGGACTCTGTATCCCCCGTGAGACGGTGGGCAATGAGAAGCAGCATGGACTTGTTGGCGGCCACGGCGTTGCTTCCCCAGATGTAATCCTTGTTTTCCATGCCGACTTTTGCGGCGGAGCGGTTCGCAAGCCGCAATTCCTTGTCGGCCTGTTCGCGGATGACGGAGATGGATTCAGGGAGTTGTTTTTCAACGGCGAGAGAGTAATGCCCGAGAATACCGACGGCGTTCCACCCGGGCACTCCGATTTCGCAGTCGATCGAACGGGCGGTTTCCATGAATTTTTCCTGATCCGTTGCAAGGTAGAGCTCGGTGGCTGCCCAGAAATGCTCGTCCCGGATGTCTCTGTCTCCGTAGTGTCCGGTGTGGACGTCCTCGGGTTGCTTGTAGAGGATGCCCGGGTTGGCTTCCGCCCATTCCCATGCGTGGATCGCGGCATTGAGGCAGGTGTCTGCGTAATCCTCATCGAATGGCTTCCAAACGCGGTGAGCCATCGCCATGACGGCCGCGAAGTTGTAGGCGGCCGGAGTGGACTTCATCACCATGTAGCGTGGGTCACTCAAAAGGTGGGGAAGAACGGCCGGTTCGAAAGTGAGGGTCGTGAGCTTGTGATAGACTCCTCCATCTGACGGATCTTGCATTGCGAGCATCCAATCGAGGTTCCACTTGATTTCATTCAGGAGGTCGGGGATTTCGTTTCCGCTTTCCGGAATGTTGAGATCCAGCCCGTTGTAGTATTCGGGAAACATGCGGTAGGCCAACAGGAGCGTGTATGTCGAAATCCCCGAGTTAACGATGTACTTGTTGTAGTCGCCGGCATCATACCATCCCTTTGGGGCGGAAACCACTGTGCCCTCGGGGCGGGATTCCGAAGCCGCTGATGCATGGATCAGAACGTGGTCATCGGGATGCCCGGCGGGGCGAGCCCATTTGCCGGCATAGGCTGGCTCAAGTTCAAAGGATGCGCGGCTGAAGTAAAATGCCTTGATGGCCGCTTTTGAAAGTTCCCTGAGTGCCTGATCCCGGATGATAAGGGGCGCGGAGGTGGCTCCCGTGTCTGTTATGATCAAGAAACGCCCAGGGGTGCGGAAGTCGGAGAAGTCAACCAGCGCAACTTCCCGTTGAAGCGGTTCCCAATAGGCGGACTCACCGATCGTGCCCTCAAAGAGAGTGCTGCCATTTCCCTCGGCGTCGACAATCCGGAACGCCTTGGCATTCTGATCGCTGATCACGGCCCATTTCTGCTGTTGTGGATGGTAGCCTACTTGATTGATCCAGACTGGACTGACGTTGGATCCCGAAACCGCGCCATTCTCTTCAGTTGGTTCGGCCGTTAAGGCGACAAGGGAAGCACTCATAATGCAAAGAATCTGGATCAGGGTTTTCATGAAGACGCTGTAGCGGATGTTGTGTTGGGGTGGAAACCGGATGGCGGCCTCACCGTGTCAATTGAGACAGGAATCCGGATTTCAGAAAAGAGCAAACTGAAGCGGATGCAACGTGTTGCAGAATTACGGAGAGAGCCGGGTTGAGATGTTGTGTTCGAACATCAATGCTGCGAAGAATGGTGGAGTCGGTTGGTGGAATTAGTCAATGGTTGGCGAATGCCACGACTTTTCGGTGTGGATTTTTTATGCGACAAATGATGTGGAGACCATCGGGATATGGAAGGTGTTTATTATCAATAACAAGAATCATTACTGGCAGAACTGGCACGCAAGCTGTTTACGGATTGTCATCATTCGGAGGATGTCCATGCTTTCATGGATGATCTGCGGGATCGGCTGAGCGACTATGGATTTTTTTAGAAAGACAGGCAGAAAAATGACAATTGGAACGGGAGTGATCACAATCTGGGGGAAACGGTTGGCCATGGGACTTGCGGGCCTATGCCTCAGCGGACTTCTATTGTCGGGAAATACGCTCACGCTTGAGGATGCGATCACGGAAGCGATGGTGAGGAATCTGAACCTGCGCATACAGGAAGCCGATCACCGCATTGCCGGGGACACGGTTGATTTGGCCAAAGCCACGTTTGATACAACCCTCTTTGGCGAGGCCTCATGGGCGGAGCAGGAACAGGATCGGGACCTGTATCGTTCAAGTTCGGAAACGGGTCGTGCAGGTTTGGGGGTGACGCGGCTGTTGAGTTCGGGTGCGTCGCTGACCCTGCGCACCGACTATGTCCGGAGTGGTGGAAGTCGCTATGATTCGTCTCTCAATCAGATCATCGGAGGGGATGAACTTAACCACAATTCGGCGGTTACTGCCTCGATCCGGCAGCCCTTGCTCAAGGGTCGCGGGAGCCGTGTGAACCTCGCCGGTATACGCAAAGCCGAAAAGCGACTGGAGATTGCGGGTTTGGATTTCCGGCAGCAGATACTGTCGGTCATCCGGGACACGGAGAAGGCATACTGGCAGCTGGCCCATGCGAGAGAGCGAATGAACCGGAGGGAGTCTGCGATCCGATTGGCAGGGACGATGCTGGAGGAGACGCTTATTCGGGAGCAAGTTGGGCGGGCGACGCGGTTGGATGTATTGCAGGCGCGGGCGAATGTGGCTTCCCAACAGGAAATCCTGCTCGACGCGCAGCGTCAGGTAGAGGAAGCAGAGGATGCTTTGGCTGCGCAGCTTGGGCGCCTTGAAGCCGGTGTTTCTCAGCGTGTATACGATGTGGAGTCGCTGCGACCGGTGGGTGCGGAGATTCCCGATCTCGGAAGCGTCTGGTCCGGAGCGCTGGCGCGAAGCCTGGAATTGAGTGTTCAAAGGGCCAATCTGGAAGTACTGTCGGAGGATCGTTTGCTGGCGAAAGATGATACTCGCACCGATCTCAATCTGGTGGCTTCGGCTTCAACCACCGGCCTTTCGCCGGATGGCGCCAAAAGTGCCTACGAGAACGCCCTTGAAAAGGAAGGACACGATTGGCAGGTGGGCCTGGAGGTAAGTGTTCCGATAGGAAAACGGGCTGCAAAGGCTGGCTTGAGGCAAGCAGAGACGATGATCGAACGGGAGGAGTTCCGTTTGGCGCGGATGGAGCAGGATTTGTTCAGAAGGGTGCGGGATACCCATCGCGTGTTGACGGTGGGGATCCAGAAGCTGGAAGCCGCCCGTCTCACGCTGGAGCTGGAAAGGGAAGCCTTTGACCAGCAGCAGCAGCGCGTGGATAACGGGCTCGCCAATTTCAGGGATCTGCAGGAGTCGCAACTGGCGGTGGATCGGGCGGCGATCGCCGAACTGGATGCCTGGTTGGCGGTTCTTTTTGCGGAGGTTGAGCTGGCCGAACTCGATGGTCGGCTGTTGGACCGGCACAGAATTGATATCGAGACCCGCACTGGAGCGGTGGATGCCGGGTGAAACGGGTGTTGGATGCAGGAGAAACTGGAAATTTGAACAAAATGAAGAAACGTAAGAAGAAATCGTGGCTCAAAAGGGTGATCATCATTTTGGTCGTGTTGGGCGGAATCATTACCTTTGGAGCGATCAAGGCCGGTTCGGCCCCCAAGGGAATCGAGGTGACCTCGGGCAAGTCGGAGCGGGGCGACATCACGAGCGTGGTCACTGCTACCGGGAAGGTCCATCCGCAGGTGGAGGTGAAGCTTTCGTCGGAGGTGTCGGGCGAGATCATCGAGCTTCCGGTGCGCGATGGTGAGACGGTCAAGAAAGGGGATCTTCTGTTTCGGGTGAACACCGACACGCTTGAGGCCCAGGTGAAGCAGCAGGAAGCGGCATTGAGTGCCACAAAGGCGAACAGTGCCCAGAACAAAGCGCAGATGGAGCTCGCGAGTCTGAACTTGAAGCGGGTTGAAAGCCTGGCTGAAAAGGGCTTTGTGACAGACGATGAGCTGGACCAGGCTCGGACCAACATGGAGGTCGCCAGAGCTGCCCACGAAGCATCGGTTTTTCAGATTGCGCGGCAGGAGATGCAACTGAAGGAAGCCATGGATGCTCTCGGAAAGGCGTCCACTTATGCTCCGATTGATGGAACGGTGACGATTCTCAATGCGGAGACCGGTGATCGCGTGGTGGGGACAGGTCAGTTTGCGGGAACCGAGATCTTGCGATTGGCAAACCTGAGCGCGATGGAGGTGAGGGTCGATGTCGCCGAGACGGACATCATCAATGTGAAGGTTGGGGATCAGGCGGACATCGAGATTGATTCGCTTCCGAACGAGAAGTTTGCGGGTGTGGTCTCGGAGATCGCGAATTCGGCAAACACCGCAAACATGGGATCACAGGAACAGTTGACGACCTTTCAGGTAAGGGTGCGGTTTGACAAGGCGGACAACCGTTTCCGTCCGGGTATGACTGCCACGGCTGACATACGGACAAAGAGCGAGAAGGATGTGGTCCTGGTTCCTCTGCAAAGCGTGACGGTTCGGCAGAAGACCGAGGTGCGGGAGCAGCTCAAGCTGAAGTCTGAAAAAGATGAGGATGATTCAGATGCAGGCAACTCGGATGAGTCCAAGGATACGGACTCTGGGAATGGTTCATCGGACAAGCGCAAGGAAAACGCACGCGACAGCATGCAGAAGGTGGTTTTTGTGATCCGCGATGGAAAGGCTATCTTGACCCCGGTTGAGACCGGGATCGCGGATAACCGCAACTTCCAGGTCGTATCCGGACTCGAAGAAGGTAAGACGATTGTGACTGGCAACTACGGAGTCCTGACCCGTGAGCTCAAGCATGAGAGCTTGGTGCGTGTAAAGGAGAACGGTTCGGATAAAGACGGCAAGTCTGGTCCAAAAGGAAAGCGCTGAGGTGGCGATGAGTCAGGGAATATCACAGAATCGCGTTCCGGTGATTGAGATCATCGGGGTGCGTAAGATTTATGATCTCGGTGAGACGACGGTGCGTGCACTGGACGGAGTCGATCTTCGGATCTTTCCGAACGATTATGTCGCGGTGATGGGCCCATCGGGAAGCGGAAAATCGACCTTGATGAACCTATTGGGGTGCCTTGATACGCCGACGGAGGGTCACTATCATTTCGGTGGGGAGGATGTCGCGGATATGAGCGACAACGAACTGGCGGACATCCGCAACCGGCGCATCGGATTTGTGTTCCAGAGCTTCAACCTGTTGCCGAGGGCGACGATCCTGCGAAACGTTGAGCTTCCGTTGGTGTATGCCGGAATGGACAGTCACACCCGGTTGCAGCGGGCCGAGGAGGCCCTGACAAAGGTTGGGTTGGCGGACCGGTTGCGCCATCGGCCGAATGAGCTTTCCGGTGGGCAGCGCCAGCGGGTCGCGATCGCACGCGCTTTGGTTAACCGTCCATCCATTATTCTCGCGGATGAGCCGACCGGTAACCTTGATTCCCGGACGGGTGAGGAGATCATGGCCCTTTTTGAGGAGCTTTACCGTCAGGGAAACACCCTCATCGTGGTCACGCACGAAGATGATATCGCAAAGCATGCCCGGCGCTGTGTGCGCTTGAGGGATGGCCGTATCGAAAGTGATTCGCCGACAGGTCACAAATGAGAAGGTCATGGTATGAATTGGCGGAGGCCATCCGCATCGCGCTGGAGCAGGTCAATGTGCACCGGATGCGTTCCTTGCTCACTGCCCTTGGGGTGATCATCGGGATTGTGGCGGTTACCCTTATGGGGACGGCGATCAAGGGGATCGACATCGGATTCAGGGACAGTCTTTCGATGTTGGGAAACGACGTCTTCTACGTGGAGAAGTTTCCATGGAAGGATGTCGGAGATGAATGGATGATTTACCGGAACCGGCCGAATATGAAGTCGAGCTACGCAGATGACCTGAATCAGATCATCGCAGGAACCTCGGATTCGAAGCTGCTGATCGCGGTTCCTACGGTTGGGAGCCGTCAACGGATTGACCGGGACCAGCGCAACATCGGAGGCGTGGAGGTGATCGGCACCAATTCGGATTTCACCATGATCAATACGGGGAATATTGATTACGGCAGGTTTTTCACCGATAGCGAGGCGTTGGCAGGGCGGAACGTGATCGTTCTCGGTTACGATGTGGCGAACACACTTTTTCCGGAGGGCGTGGAGCAGGCGGTGGGCAAGGATGTGAGGGTGAAGAATATTCGGTTCAGGGTGGTTGGAGTGTTTGCCCGTCAAGGCAGTTTTCTTGGCCTTCAGAGCTTTGACTCGAATGGAGTGATTCCCCTGCTTTCCCTTCGGAAGTTCTTTGTAAACCGATGGTGGGACACCACTACGATCCGGGTGAAGAAGCATCCGGATGCTACGATTGCGGAGGCCCGCGACGAAATCATTGGCGCTATGCGCCGGGTCCGGGGGCCTGAGCCTGGTGAAGCGGAGGATTTTGAAGTCAATCAGTCGGACATGATCGAAAAACAGTTGGGTCCGGTGAAAATGGGGATTGCGGTAGCTGGTTTTTTTGTGACTGGCCTGGCCTTGTTTGTGGGAGCGATTGGCATCATGAACATCACGTTTGTGAGCGTGAAGGAGCGCACCCGGGAGATTGGGACGCGTCGGGCGCTGGGAGCCAGGCGTCGGGCGATCCTGCTGCAGTTTCTGGTGGAATCCTGCATGATTTGTCTGCTCGGGGGCTTGGTTGGGTTGGGCTGCTCATGGGGAATCAAGAGCGTTGTGGTGAAGGTTGCTCCGCATTTTCCTCTGGTTATGTCGATGGAGTTAATCGTATTGGCGGTGTTGATTGCCGTGGGCACCGGTTTGGTTTCGGGTTTCGCGCCTGCCTTCCAGGCGGCCAGATTGGATCCGGCGGAGGCATTACGTCATGAGTAGGGAATCTGAACAGGAGAAGCCGCGGCGGACGATCCGTGGAATGGATATTGTGAGGTTGTCGCTTGGAGCGGTTGGGAGTAATAAGCTCCGCTCGAGCCTTACCATTCTCGGAGTGGCGATTGGGGTGTTTTCGGTGGTCGGTGTGATGACTGCCCTCAGCGCGATGCGCCAGAGCATTGATTCAGGCCTCAGTTTCCTTGGGGCGAATGTTTTCAACATCACCCGCGAGCCGGCCATCCAGTTCTCGGGTGGGGAAGACAGTTGGCGCCGTCGTCCCCGGATTACTCCGTCTCAGGCCTATGCGTTCAAGGACATGATGGACGAAGAAGGTGTGCCGGTATCCTTGTTGGCCTATCACGGGGGGCAGCGCGCGCGCTATTCGGATCGGCAGACTCAGCCGCGGATCACGTTGGTTGGTACCAACGAACACTTCCTCATGACCAACAAGTATGATCTCGATGCGGGGCGTAACGTCACCGACTCGGATGTTGAGTTTGCCCGATACGTCGCCGTGATCGGTAAGGAGGTTCAATCCGAGTTGTTTCCCAACCAGGATCCAGTTGGACAAACGATCCTGATGAGTGGCCATCGCTACACTGTGGTCGGGACTTTGGCGGAGCGTGGAGAAATCTTCGGGCAGAGCATGGACAACATTGTGCTGGTTCCGGTATCCCGATTTGTGGCGAACTACTGGGGCGGTTGGCGCAGCATGCAAATGGCGGTGCAGGCCCCTTCCGCGGTGACCATGATGCCGACTCAGGACCTCGCGATTGGCCGGTTCCGATTGGCCAGGGGGTTGGAGCCTGAGGATACGAACGATTTTGAAATCACCTCCAATGATTCGTTGCAGGAGGCGTTTGGAAAAATCGCAGCAATCGTGGGAACAGGCGGATTGTTGATCAGCGCGATCGCGCTGGTGTGTTCCGGAATCGGGATCATGAACATCATGCTCGTGAGCGTGACTGAGCGCACCCGTGAGATCGGGGTGCGCAAGTCAATCGGTGCCCGTCGAAGGGATGTGCTGATTCAGTTCCTGCTCGAAGCGGTTTTGCTTTCAGAGACCGGAGCCGTATTGGGCATTGCCATGGGCGTGATCGTCGGAAACGTGGTCGCCCATTTCATGAAGGTGCCCATGTTGTTCCCATGGATGTGGACAGGTATTGCCGTTATGGTTTGCTCAGTTATCGGAGTCGGTTTCGGCCTCTATCCGGCATGGAGAGCCGCCAGTCTGCATCCGGTCGACGCCCTCCGCTATGAATAGTGGGTTTTGATATGGGATTAAATCATTCCCGGTCACTTGCGACCATCATCTTTTTTCTGTTTACTCTACCTTGTTGTCTTCCGTTGGATCCAATGGTTTTCGCAGGAACACGACATAGTGCGAATTCACATGACAGAGTGAGTAGTTTGAATGCAGTATGTCTCGCGATTGGGATACAACGGTTTCAGGAACGTAGCATAATTCGGGAATCGAAAATGTGAAATTGTCAAATCCCCGTGTTGATCCAATGAACGCTTTCGTGTTGTAATCATCCAGATACTGTAATAAATCCCCGTAAGTACAAACGTTGATTCTGTCGGCTCTGTCTTGGTCAATAGACAAAGACAACGAAAACATTCCCATGGACAGTTTCAGGGGTGTTCGCAACCCGGCTTCAACGGCAATTTCGGGAACAGAGGAAACCACTTGGGAACCCTTGGGAACATGTTGTTTTGCAAAGGCGACTGTTTCTGCAACGCTTTCCAAATAGGATGGGTCAATTGTCACCCACATAACCGGGCGAAGTATCCAACCAAACCAGATAACAAGTATCATGCCAGTGGGAAATAGTAAACGCCATGAATGCATGTCTCGGCAATCGTCCAATCTGGGTCCGACTATTGATGCAAGCAAGAACATAGCTGCTGGAACAAAAGGGGTTACGTATTCTCCATAGCTGCTCCCGCTGGAGACAACGCCTAGAGCGGAAATGACAAGCCCTAATGCGATAATTCGGATGCTTCGGTCAATCCGGCGTAACGACAAACACAGAATCAACACGATCCAAACCGCCGGAGCATGTCTCCAGCCGTCCAGCATGTTCACGTATCCTGGAATCGCTCCGGTGAATCGCCAGTGTCCTTTCCGATGGAGGTCGATTGTCCAAAAATAGAAGCTTTCCCAGTTGCCTCCGTGAATATAATAAACGACTGCTACAGCTAAAATGACGAAAATGATTATCGCTGCAATTCGTTCTTTCCAAGTGGGTGTGTCAACGAGTAGCAGGAGAAAACACACAACGAAATACGGAGCGAGGGTGAATCGGGTGAGGCATCCAAACGAAGCGAGCACTAGAAAAAGCCCCCAGCGAACCGCGACTTTTTGGTTGGAAAGGACAACGATGGATGCCATTAACAATAATAGTCCACCCAAAGAATGTGTTTTTCCCAGAACGGATGCATCAATCCAGCCCGGTGATGCAAATGCGAGAATCCATACGAGGACTGATGGGAGCGGTCTTTTGGACTCAAACAGATATAGGCTCGCGATGGTTAGGGTTAAACAGATGATGATGACGTTGGCCATGCGTATGCCAGACACGCTCCAGTCCAGAAGTGGCATGATTTTGGAGTAGACCCACAGGAATCCGGGAGGCTGGGAGAATCCAAAATCGCTATACGGACTGAGCCCTTCAGCAAATAGATGGCTGCATAGGAGATAGAAACCTTCATCAGTGCCCATTCCAGCGACTAACATTCGATGGTATGCCAGCAGGATGAACGAGAGCGCGAGAATAAAAAGGACAATACCCCAAATCAGATCTGGTTTCTTTAGAAATGGTTGGGTCATTGGTTCCATTGTGACCTTGGGCGAATGGTAGGACTGCATCATGCGACCAGAATAGGTCCGCGGTGCGATGAGAGTCGTATGTGGGTTTAGAACTGGTGATGGTTTCGGTTATTGAATGGCTGTAGGCTGTCCTGGTTGCGAATTGATTGAACGCGCTAATCGGGAACAATAATGAAGTCTGTTTTTTGGTTCGATTGTTTTCTGACAATCTGAAACGGTAAACGTGAGAGCGTTGAATCGATCCCACCAGAAAAAAACCGCGTTAAACCGCACAAAGGCTAGAGCTGTCTCAACCTTGGGCGGCGGGAGCGCCCTTCATCACAAAGCGCAGCGTTTTGTCGGTCACGTCAATGCGCTGGATATTCTGCCAAATAGATCCAAGTTTCTCTGCTTCTTCGTTTTCAGTCAGGCGCTTCACGAGCATTGGCTCAATGAATCCGTAAACGGTTTTCGGGAAAGGAATGGGAGCAGAGTTGATATAGATTGAATGGGCTCTCCATTTCGGGCCATCGGAATCAGATGCGAAACTGCCGTTTGCGGTTAAGCGGAACTTGTGAGAGAGCGAAAAGGCGTCCATCTGGAACGGCATGGTCATCTGCATGACACCTTTGTGGATGAAGAAACGGGGTGTTTGAGGGGCAATCTTCACAGATGGGATCTTTTCGTGTGAAAGGGGTTGCCCGCTGATATCAACAAATTGTCCTGAAACCCAGGCATTGATGTCCCCCGCACTGACCTCAATTGAAGCATTCAGCGCTCCGAGAATCTGGCGGCGCAATACATCCCATTGGAAACCCATGCTGCCCATGTCAAAATACCGGACCGTGTTATCGACGATCATGTATTTTTCGGTGATGTTTTTCGCTTCTCCGGGACCTGGGTGTTTCGGGAGTTGTTCAAGTCCGGTGATTGGCTTGGGCGGCTGGAAAAGAAGAACGGCAAACGCTAGAAAGGCTCCTGCAATTGCCCAGAAAACAAAACTGATGAAAGCCGAAATCGAGGAAGGGGCCTGATGGAGTACACGCGTATTCGTCATGTCGCCTAATAAAAACAGGCATGCGGTCGGATGCAATCCGAATCTGTTGAAACCGGCAATGCGGAATCGGCAAAGATCAAGTCATCAATCGGGAGGCTTTCATCCTGCCGTGGCACTGGCTTTGGCCGGCTCACTTGTGGCTGTTGAAGCGGTTGAAGCAGCGTCAGGCTTCGGGGTGGAGTTGACCGGTGAAGCGTTTGACGCGCTTTTGCGTTTATAATCCGTTTCGTAAAACCCGCTGCCTTTGAAGATGATTCCAGCGCCAGTTCCAATTTTGCGTTTGAGCGTCGATTTGCCGCATTTCGGGCATTCTGACAAAGCCGCATCCTTCATGGACTGGAAGCATTCAAACTCGTGTCCGCATGACGGGTCGGAGCAATAATATTCGTATGTTGGCATGATGAAAAGGGATGTTGACGTTGCGGGAGACGGGATCTCCACCTTGTTGGCGTTTAGCATGATAGAGGATCTTTCCGGACCCGCATCGTGTCATTCTGATGACCCTTCATCGAAAAAACGCAATCCCAAATCTTGCTAAACGGTGGGTTATGGGATGGATTAGCGAGTGGCTGCCGTGCCCATCGGGATGCGGCGAAGATGGTTTGCTATAGATTGAGGCTTTTTTTTGCATTTGGGGTATGACGGAAGATTTGTTCGGTAAGCAGCTTAAGGGTTTTCAGAAAGAGATCGAGCGCGAGCTGGATCGTTGGCTGGTTTTTGGGAATGTCCCGGTTCGCCTTGCGAATGCGATGCGAATGAGTGTGAAGGCCGGTGGGAAGCGGCTACGACCGCTCATGCTGGTGGGCGCCCATAAAATGTTCAATGGCATCGCAAACCCATTTCCCGCCGCGGTTGCGGTTGAGTTGGTGCACACCTACAGCCTGATTCACGATGATCTTCCCGCGATGGATGATAGTCCATTGCGCCGCGGGCAGCCCACTTGTCACGTGGCATTCGATGAGGCGACAGCGATCCTGGCCGGCGATGGTTTGCTTGCCTATGCGTTTGAGATTCTCAGCCAGGGCTATGAGTCGGACCCGTCATTGGCCATTGGTTTGGTGAGGTTGCTGGCAAAGGCTTCGGGTCCGGCGATGCTTGTGGGTGGGCAGATGGATGACATTCTCCTTGAGAAGGGAACGCAAAAAGTTGCGATGGATGAAATCCGTAGGATCGAGGAACGGAAGACCGGTGCTTTGTTTTCAGCGACGCTTTGCATGGGCGCCATGATGTCGGATTCGGGTCGGGCATGTCTCCCTCAGATGGAGCGTCTGGGTCGGCTCTTTGGGCGCGCATTCCAAATTGCGGACGATGTTCTCGATGTCATTGGCAATGAGGAACTGACCGGAAAACCGGTTGGAACGGATGCCCGTAACCTGAAGCCGACGGCTGTCGACGAATGGGGATTGGACGGAGCCCGTGTGCAAGTCGCGGAAATCACCGCTGAGTGCGTGGAATTATGCATTTCATGCAAGGCGTATTTCCCCGAGTTTTTGGTTGATCTGATGCTCTCGATGCGCAATCGGGTGCTGTAATATGAGAGATTATTGTTCCTGCTGTTTGGTGACTCGAGATCCGGACGGGTCGGTGGACGGGAATTGAAGATGGTTTAGCTTTTGCCTCTATTTTTTGTGCGGATGTTGGGATGGATGGATGGGAGCGGTTTCCCCAAAGAGGGTATGATAGTTTGAAGCGATTTGAGAGGCCAGTTCCTGCGGGTCAGTTTCGAGAATCTGTGAGATCCAAATCAGTACGGATGGAAGGTCGGCAGGGTGGTTCAATCGTTTTTTGGTGCTTGGATCGAGCAAGGGATGGTTGGTCCATTCATCGGGCGGGGGGCTGTTGGGTGCATCGGTCTCGATCAGTAAACGCTCAATCGGGATTTTTCTGAGTTGGTGGATGCGGGACGGACTCAAGCTCGCGGCTCCCTCTGCGGATATCGAGAAATATGCCCCGGCTTCAGCCCATTTCGGGACGGATTCCGATGGCCCATTGAATGAATGGAGCAAGAACCCGGATGCCAAAGGGAGGAACGGTTTCAAGTCTTCATAAAGCTCGTTCCATGCGCGAACACAGTGAATGGATGCGGGTATCTGTCTCTCGGCTGCAGCCTTGATCTGGAGTCTGAATGCCAGTCTTTGTTTGTTGATGTCGGGCTCGCGCATGGCCAGATCGAGGCCGATTTCACCGATCAAACAGCCCAGGTGGGAATCGAGGAGATCAATCCAATGCTGGTACCAGTCTTGGCCAAGACTCGCGGTCCACCAGGGATGCACTCCGATCGCTGGCCGGATCCAGAGATAAGCGGAGGCGAGATTCAGCACTTCATTCCAGTCGTGCTCACCGGTGGCGTTGTTTACGCATCCGCGGATTCCCTTTGCGGCCATGGTCTGGAGGATGTCAGGAAGATTTTTGGAGAATCGGGGATCCGTCAGATGGAGGTGCGCGTCATACAGATTTAACGTCAGTTCAACCGGTGAGATCCTGTTCATATTCAGAGTATTTACGGCTTGTGAATAATTTGCGATCAATTGTAGGATGTATCGTCCGATATTGTGTAAGTAAGATTATTATCGCCCTTTATCGCCGTCACATGTCAAAAACCGTTATCATTGTCTCAGGGACTTCAGCTATGGGCACCGGGGAAGGTGCCGGAAGCGTGAACGACGTCATGGCCCGAATACGCTCCCGTGCGTGGGAATTATTTGAGAATCAGGACATTGAGTCCGCCCTCGACGAGTACAGCGATGAGACCCACATCTTGCGGACCTTGGAATGGTATGAAAATGACCGTTGCATGCTCCTTTGCGCGGATGATGATGTGGCTGAGATCTGTGCGCGCGAGGTTGGCGGGGTGGTTCAGTCCCGGGTGGGCGTCCCGTCGACGGTATTGCGTCTGTCGGGTTATCGCTGGGATCAAGGCGAGTTGGCTCCCGGTTGTGAGGGCTTGTTTGCTGAGCTCGACCGTTCGATAGCTGAGGTAAGAGAATCCTGGCCGGATTGTGAGCCGGTATTTCACGCTGGTGTTGGGCACTTGGGAATGGTGATGCTGATTGGCTTGTATGCCTCAACGCGTGGGCTTCCGGTTCTGGGGCTTTGCAGTGTTTCGGATCATCCGATGGTGCTTCCATCCCTCCCTCATGCGGAAATGGTGCGTGCGGTCCGGATCAAACGGGAGGAGGAGTTGGATTCGAGTATTCCATTGGCCGAGCAAAAGACATCTCAGACGTCTGATTCTGCCTGTCTTGATTTGGAGGAGAAGCTCAGCCGGTTGAACGATGATTTGACCTCCCAGCAGAATGAAGCGTTCGATCTCCGCAATCAGCTTCAGGAGAAAAAGGCACTGGAGGTGGTGCTTTCGGTTGCCCATGAATCCCTCAATCAGCAGATCACCATGCTGCAGGTAAAGAATGATACCTTGCAAGGGCAGCTGAGTCAGTACGCCGAACGGGCTACTGTGGCAGAGGAAGAGCTGAAGGAGTTTCGTAGAAAGATGCCACGGCTGATCCATCTTCCGTTCAAGACTCGGCTTGAGGTCTTGTTCAAGGGTGACGTTAAGGTTCCACTCCCCAAGGGTTTTTGATGGATGAAGCATCCTTTCCCTTTGCCACCGGAAAGCTGTAAAAGCGCATTTTCACCCGAATGAAATGGGTCCATCCGGGTGAGTCAAAACTGACGAAAGCTATACCCGTTGTGCGGGTTGAAGCGTTTTCATCGATAGACCTGTGCTACGATGCCATGCGGAATCGAGACTCCTGTTTTTCAGAGGGGGCCCATGAGCACAGCTCGTCCATGGATTCGGTGATCTGTGTGGAAAGAGCCCTGATTTTTCCTTCCATTCCGGTTCCGTGTGATTTCTCTTCGAGCACGGATAGAATGCGTTCATTGAAGTATTCGATGAGCAGGATGCGTTCATTCAACTCTTCGATTGGTATCAGGATTTCTTTCATAGTAGTCACTTTCTTCTAATATGTAACGATTCAGGTCATGTTTCGATTGTGTTAATGGTGCCGAAATAGTTCCGGTGAGCCTCTACCCTTATTCCGGCGTTATGGAAATATATAAGCAATATGCATGCCAAACCCAGATATGAGCGATATTCATATCATGTTCCCTTGGCAGCCGAAAGCGCGTTGGGAGGGCCGGGTGGGTTGGAGTCTCCCAACCCAATCCATCACTGGGATGAAAGGGATCGAAAATCATTCAGCGCCCGTTGTCTGGACTCAATGAGGCTGACGATCCGGTCTGTGTAGGGCTTTTCCATACCCGAAGCCAGCCAGGGCGTGTGGATGAATCGTTGAGGGTAGGCTGAAAGGTCGGGGACCCAGCGGCGTACGTATTTTCCTGCCGGGTCGAATTTTTGCCCTTGTATTACCGGATTGAATATCCGGAAAAAGGGTGCCGCATCGGCGCCACATCCCGCTGTCCATTGCCATCCGAGCGTGTTGTTTGCGAGGTCAGCGTCATAGAGTCGATCCCAAAACCATTGCGCTCCTTCGCTCCAGGAAATGCCGAGGTTTTTCACCAGGAATGAGGCCGTCAGCATGCGGACCCGGTTGTGCATCCATCCGGAATGCAACAATTCACGCATTCCGGCGTCTACTATTGGAAAACCGGTATCTCCGGATTTCCACTTTTCATAAGCTTCGGGCTTTTTTTGCCATGGAAAGTGGCGAAATTCACCACGAAGTGGCAGCTCCGGGGTGTCCGGAAAGTGGGTAAGGAGATGGTAGGCAAACTCACGCCAACCGATTTCCCGAAGGAAGGTGTTGATTCCGCTGGAAGCCGGTACCATTCGGGAGACTTGCTCCATGGTGTGCCAGATTCGAACGGGACTGATCTCCCCCCAGGCGAGATGCGGAGAAAGCCGGGATGTCCCCGGAAGGTCCGGTCGATCCCTTGATGTGTCGTATTGATCCGCCCATTCCGATGAGAAAGTGTCGAGTGCCCGAAGGGCCCCGGCTTCTCCAGGGGTGAATCCGTGGATCTCAAACGCAGGCGTTGGAGAAGGTATGGAAAATATGTCCGCTTCAATTGCGTCCGAGTAAACCCTTGAATCAACCGATGGCAGGTGCGAAGGGTGGGATGGAAGCGGTGCCCGGTGTGGCTCCATGCGCCGATGCGCATTCCAGTAGGCGGTGAATACGCGATAGGGATCGCCGTTTTCTTTTCGGATGCTATCGGGGTCGCGAAGGAGCGATCCATTGAGGATCCTGACGTTCACTCCTTTTTGGAGGAGGTGTTGGATGGTGGATTTGTCCCGGGCCGCCACAGCGGGTTCGTGCCGTCGATGCCATAGGATGGTTTTTGCGCGGGAGGAGGCAATGATGTCATGCAGAACATTCAGTGTTGATCCCTGCCGAAAGATGAGCCGTGAACCTTTCATTTTCAGTTCCTGATCCAGGCATTGAAGGGATTGCATCAACCATGAACGGGATGCGGTTCCGGGAATCCACGGCTTTTCGTAGTCCGGATCCCATATGAAAAGGGGAATGATCTGATTCCCGCGACTCAGGGCCTCGTGGAGAGCGGGATGATCGTCGAGTCGGAGATCCCTTCTGAACCAGACAATCGAAACGGAGTCATCCATGATCATAATGATCGGAATAACCCTACGCGCAGGTGGTAAAAGCGAGCCTGTGGAACCCCTTCAGCGTCATGACTCATTGTCTGCGGTCCCGATTTCCTTTCGTATCGCTTCAAGGAGTACGCGCGCCTGATCGGGCGAGATTTCCTTGCGCTGAAGTGCGCTTTTGATGGCCATTACCCGTTCCTGGAGTGAACGTTTCACGCTGGCGTTATTGTTAGGGTAATCTTCCGCACTCATTTCGATTACAATAGTGCTCATACGTCCGAAGAGGTCAAACCGGGTCGAGCGATTTGATTGCAGTCCTATTGGGTCCTTATCCTTCCTTTAACTGCCTTTGACCCTGCTATGGGGATTCACATGGACGGGAAACGAAACAACCGGACGCTTTCGAGTCCGGTTGCTATGAGGTTGAAGTTACGGGGTCGGGTTTCAGCGGATGCGGATATGGATGAAGGGCTCAGGTGCCGGGCGTGGACCCCGTCCCGGATGCCGGTCATTCCGGTAGCTGTCCCGATGGTGGCGCGGGGGCGGCAGAGCTTGAAATGCGATGGTCGCATTGTCGAGACGGCGGACCTGCTCCTCAATCGTGCGGACATGGGAGAATGCCTTCATGCTGATCCGCATTCCATCACTCAGGCGGGAAACCGTGCGGGCTCTGGATTCAATTTCGGTCGTGAGCCGGCGGATTTCCCGCGGGTTTGGAGCATAACGCAGCTCATGCTTCAGGCGGTTCGAGAGCGAGCTCAGGTCGGATGCAGCATCCTTCAGATCGGCCATGCGGTAGCGGGCGGATGGGTGACCGTGGTATCCGGATTTTCTCAACTCCTTGAGTAGTTTATTGCTCTGGTTTTCGATCGTTTGAGTGACGGAAACAGCATATGAACTATCGAAAGAATTGCGATGGGCAAGGGCGGATGAGGTTGAAACAACTATGGATGCCGCTATTGTGATCAACTTTATGATATTTGTATTCATGATTTGCTCCTTGTTCGCTAGGGTTAAATTTATGATCAAGAGACGGGCATCCATCCGGAAATATTCACCGATTGGGGAGTGATTCGAAAGAATCCTTGTTGAGCGTGGGCGATCCCTATGCTAAAGAACTCTGTATGAAAAAGATCCTGTTGACGTATTGGACAACGGATGGGCATGCGCGGAGCATCAGTGAGCGCATCGCCGCAAGGCTTGAATCCAAGGGAGCAGCGGTTGACGCGGTGTGCCTGCGGGACGAGCAGCGTTCTCCGGCAGGGTATGATGCTGTGATGGTGGGTGCGAGCATCCGATACGGATTTCACCACCCCGAGGTTCAACGGTACGTCAACCGCTATGCCCGGGAACTCGGGTCTATTCCGAATGCATTTTTCTCGATCAACCTGTCCGCTCGGAAACCCGCCAAGAACACACCTGAGACGAACCCCTACTGTCGGAAATTCCTGCACAAGATCCAATGGAAGCCGGACCTCGCAACGGTGTTTCCGGGTAAGGTGGATTTTCCAAAGTACAGGTTCTTTGACCGGATCATGATGCACATGATCATGAGCATCAGCGGCGGACCTCACGGGAAGGACACGGTGGTGGATTTCACGGACTGGGAGGCGGTGGACGATTTTGCGGATCGGTTTGCCGAGAGCTGTTCCCTTGGGAAGGACTGATGCTTTCACATGATCCATTCAAGGAATGACTCGATGCATAGACCGGATCCATCAGGTAGTCGTCGGCATTTCCTGAATGAGGGGCCGACAATTGGGGCTACTGTAATGGGAGATGGAGGTGTATCGTCATTCGAAGCCCTGGATTTGACGATCGTGATTCCTACGCTGAACGAGGCGGGCCACTTGGGCGGATGCCTGGATGCGATAGGCTCGGGTTTTGCGAGAAAAGTGGTTGTTCTCGATTCGGGAAGCACGGACGAAACCCGTCAACTGGCCCGGCGTCCCGGAGTGGATTGGTTGGACTTCCGTTGGAATGGACGGTTTCCCAAGAAGCGGAACTGGTACCTCCGTGAGCACACTCCTGAGACCCGCTGGGTGCTGTTCCTGGATGCGGATGAATTCCTGACGCCGGATTTCAAGCAGGAATTGAGGCGGGTGTTGCCCGATACCGGGTATGTGGGATTCTGGTTGCGCTACTCGGTGTACTTCCTCGGGCGAAAGCTAAAGGGCGGGTATCCGATGAAGAAACTGGCCTTGTTCAGGGTGGGAGCGGGAGAGTATGAACGGATCGATGAGGACCGCTGGAGCGCGTTGGACATGGAAGTGCACGAGCATCCGGTTCTCACAGGCCCGGTCGGAAGCATCCGGTCGAAAATCGATCATCGGGACATTCGCGGGATTGGGCCCTACATGGCGAAGCATGCCGAATACGCATCTTGGGAAGCGGCCCGATTTCTCAAGAGTTCCGGGGATCCTGCGGTCAGGGCGCGTTGGACTTGGAAACAAAAGCTCAAGTATCGTCTGATTCGCACGCCTTTTACCGGGGTGGTCTATTTCTTCGCGAGCTACTTTGTTTATGGCGGGTGGATGGACGGATCAGCTGGATTCGCATTTGCTCTGCTCAAAATGTCCTACTTCACCCAGATCTATTGCCGCATCCGGGAACTCGATGGTGATCGGAAGTCTTGACGAATACTTGTTGGTCAATAGCTCCCTTAGCTCACAAATGGGAGGCAATTGCATCAGCGAGGTTCACCCGTGACTGCAACTCCTGAATCGATCAGCTCTCAGGAATTAATCTGGAGTTGATTGCATCAGGAGCCGACGAGGACTTCGATTTCCACCTCGGCCAGACCGGCCTCCTCCATTCCGATTTTTCTGGCGGCAGCCCAGGACAGATCCAGAATCCGACCCGCTACGAAGGGACCGCGGTCATTGATTCTCACGATTGTGGACTGTCCATTCGCGAGATTGGTGACCTTGGCATAGCATGGGATCGGCAAGGTCGGGTGGGCTGCAGTGAGGCGGAATACGTCAAAAACCTCACCGTTGGCAGTGGGTCGGCCGTGGTATTTCATGCCGTACCAGGACGCAAGACCGGTCTCCCGGTATCCTATGCTGGTCGGTAGAATTTCGTACTGAACCCCGTTGACTTCGTAGGGCGAACGGTTGCCTCCTTTGCTCCGGATCACCGTGTCCGGAATGGTTTCCTCCAGGACTGATACGTCAAAGTGGACATCAGGCGCATGATCCAGGTTGGACGGTTTGTCCGAGCAGCTTACGGCTGCGATGACTGAACTGACGATGAGGTTTCGGAACAGCATGTGCAAACCCCCGATGCTGGAGAAAGAATACGCCCATGCAACCTGAACCTTTCCAGACCTTATGTGGAGAGGCGACCTAGGTTGCAGTCATTGATCAGAAGAGTGGGTCGGATCTTATAAAATTCAGATGGCGAATGGCTTGCGTGATTCGATCCGCAGTGTCGCTAGACGGGAGGCTGGAGAGTCGATGTTGTGGCGGCCTCTAGAGATCGTTGAGGTGGTGGCTGTAGCGGCGGCTGACGTTGATCCGCTGGCCGGTGGAAAGGAGCGCGCTTTGATCCCCGTGGGCGATGGGTTCGATTTCCCTGAGGAAACGCAGGTTGAGGATGATGCTCTTGTGGATTTGTCGAAAGATGGCAGGGTCTAGTTTGGCAAGGAGTTCTTTGAGCGATCCGCGTTCGAAAAGTTGTCTGTCGGCCATGTGGTAGCGGAGGTAGTGTTCATCCGATTCCACATATATGATTTGATCGGGATCGATCAGATGGGTGCGGCCATCCTGCCGGACGGCCAGGCGCTAGGGAAAAGCAGCATGCGCCCGTATCTGAAACAAAGCGTCATTCATATCAGCCGGGGTTGAATCCAGCTTCGGAGTGGATAACTGGCGGAGGCGTTGGTAGGAACGCTGGAAACGATCGAACGAGAAGGGCTTGAGAAGGTAGTCGATGGCGTGTGCCTCGAATGCCTGAATCGCATAGGCATCATAAGCGGTTGCGAAGATATAGGGAGGCATGTGGTCGATTCCCACATTGTAAACGACCTCGAATCCGGTCATCCCGGGCATCTGAATATCCAGAAATGCGGCATCATACTTTCGGGATTCAATCGCGTCGACAGCCGATGGGCCGTCAGGTGCTTCGTCCACGGTGACCCCAGGATCGCATTTGGATAGAAAATGGATGATTTTCGATCTGGCGGGAGCTTCGTCGTCAATGATCAGTACGTGTCCGGGCATAGGGGAGGAAATTCAAGAGGGACGCGGATGAGGGTCCTGAAATGGTCATCATCAATCGGAGCGGCCTCCAGTCGGGCTTGGCCTCCGTAGGTCAATTGCAGGCGTTCGCGGATGTTCGAGAGTCCGGTTCCCGAGGGCCGGGATAGGTCAGGATAGGCATGGCCAGCGGCTTCAGCGGGAGTGAATGCGTCGAGAATTTCGATTTCGAGTCCTTGTGGGACCATCCGCGTGGATAGGGAGATCCGGATCGAGCCCAGCCGGGACTCCAAGCGGTGTTTGAAGGAGTTCTCGATCACCGGCTGAAGGATCATTGAGGGGATGATTGTGGGAAGCGATTCCGGATCGATATGTCGTTCGACAAGGATTCGGTTCCCGAATCGGGCGATCATGATGGACAGATACTTTTCGAGAAAACCGAGCTCCTCTTGAAAAGGAATTCCTGGCCTTTTGCCAAGGTCCAGAGAGTCCCGCAGGAGGTCAGCAAGTTCTCCGATCAGGCGGTCGGCCGCATCGGGATCCCCGTAGACCTTACTGGAGATGAGGTTGAGCGAGTTGAAGAGGAAGTGCGGGTTGATCTGTTGGGTCAACTGGTTGAGTTGGGTATGGGCGAGCCGGGATTGGAGCCTTGCTGCCATGAGTTTGTTGTGTTGGCTGCTGCGAATCTGGTCGATAAAGGCAAACAGGCCGAAAACCCCGGGAATCCAGAGCACTTGTTTTTGGAATTCCATGAGATATCGGTACGGAAGTGCCCCATAGTCAAAGGGGTATCCCACGATCATCGGATACAGCACGAGCCGGGTCATGTGCATAAGGGTGGTGTGGGTGGCACCGAAGAGAACGATTGCGAATCCATACAGCAGAATGCCGGTAACCCAGTTCCGGTGGATGGGCCGCTTCTTCCAAAGCCACATCATGAGTGGCACCATTAGGATGGCTGAGTAGGCGCCAGTGAACTCATTAACGAAAGGTTCCTTCCAGTTGTAGTGGGAACGGCCTGAGGCAAGTGCATCAGTATGGATGATTCCAAAGTTCAGCAGTCCGAGCCCGGTGGCAATGAAGATCAGGAGCAGGGCCATTCGCTTCCTTGACCAGGACCTATAAACGCTGTCGGCGGGGGCTTCCATGGTATTTGGATCCATTGGATGGGTGGGTGGGTGGCATGCGCCCGACTTTCATCATCGGGCGCGAAAGCGTTTTGGCGAGTCCAAACCTGCTTTGGTCTGGGCGTCGTCGAAGTGAGATTTACCGGGTATCCAGCGCGGCACAGACTGCTCCGGAGGCCGCAGGAGTCGATGCCATCGCGACATTCGGGTATCGCTTGCCATTGAGCCATTGCCCGAGCCAAGTGTTTCTGACCAGGAGATGATACATGGCGTAAAGCACCGAAAGCGCGACCATGCAGATCAAAGAGTATTTGATCCCGGCGGCCATTTCCCAGTGGGCGACGAGGATCTGGATCGATACGACAATAGGCAGGTGTGCCAGATAAATGAAGTAGGATGAGTCCGCAATGTATCGCCAGAATGGGTTCATGTTATTTGAGAAGCGATGAAAAGCGCCAATAAGTCCGGTGATCATGCACCACATCGCGCTTGCATACATGCTGAGGTACACCGTCCGGCTGATGATTCCAAACTCTGCGCCGGGGAAGATGGCCTGATGGATGGCGACGAAACGATACATCACCACACTGAGCCCCAATCCGGAAATTAGGGCGGCCTTCCAGCGCCAGCCTCGCGAGAATGATTCAATCAATTGGGTTTGCCGGTGCATGGCCCAGCCGATGATGAAACAGAGCCCGTAGAGCAGGAGCGTGGGAGCATAGAAGAGCGTCGAGTTCGGCGTGTCCACTCCCCACTGTTTCATCAGGAAAAGCAGCGGAACGGTCGCCGCTGGAAGCATCCATCCCATCCAATGAGAACGCACGCACCGTTCACAAAACCGGTCGATTTTGAGCGTGAGCCGCTGGTAGCGCTTGGCTCCCATCGCATTTACGCAGACCCAACGGATGACAAGCACGGCGGAGTAGATCAGGATCAGGTGGTGCAGGAACCACAAGTGAAGCATGTTGAAGCTACTGGTCAGGAAGCTGCGGCTCGTGATCGTTCCGATGGCGATTTGCCAGACCGGAAGACTCTGGTGTTCAGCCGGAATGCCGAGTGCATCGAGTCGTCCACCCGCGGACGCACCCCAGATCCAGATTGTCGTGCACACCGGATACAGCACCAGCCACCCGACAATTAACGGTAGCATAATCCGCTTGAAGCGGTTGGCGATGAATGAGCGTGCGCCCCTTTTGTGCAGGAGCAGATGCGCAAAGAATCCCGCGATCAGGAAAAACAGCTCCATGCGGAAAGCATGGCAGAAGTGCTGGAACCATTCGAAGATCCAAAGGGCGTTCAAATCCACAATCGCCCATGAGTAACGATCCGGACAGAAGGATTCGGCGGCGTGAAAAAACACGCCGAGCAGGAGTGCAAAGCCCCGCAACGCATCGAAGGAATGGAAGCGCCCGGTTCCGGTGGTCGGCGCGGTTGGTTGCCTCGATGAGGTGTCGTTGATAGCATTCATGGGCCCATCCCAGCAAGTATTACTCCCGTCTGCCGCAGAAATGCCACAAGCGGGACTGGACCCGACGCAAGCGGGACGGATCATGTCATTTGGGATGGGGTTGCACAACGCTTAGGGTGTCATGTTGTGGCGGATTGGGTTATTCAGCGAGATTGTTAATGCACACGTGTGACCAATAATGACTTGTGGGCTTTTCTTAAACGTCGATTAACGATGGTCATCCGAGCGGATTTGGTCCCTCCTTTTTTCACATCGAAAATTCACAAATAGGGGTTTGATAATTTGTTGATTCGTCCGATATCATAATGCGTGTAATCGAATCAGGAAAGATAAGGGTCATGGCTCATAACAATATTGAACCGGCGGGGGGCTCACAGGGCATTAAGTGATGAGTGAGCGAAAGACACCGGCAGAGTTTTATAAAGAGATTCTGGATTTCGCGGAAATCGAACTGAGGGAACAGAAGAACTCTGTTCGCGAAGAGTTGGAGCGATCGTTGGATGAGCGATTGACTCGAGGTCGTTGTGTCACGGATCTCCGTTATTTTGGAAGGACAGCGAACGGGGCTTGCAGGTTTGTGTGTGCGGACAATCTATCCGATTTGCGGGAAGGGGACATTGTCATTATCCACCCAGGGAATCCGTTCGAATTCACTTCGCTAATGTCGTGGGCGGGGGACGGTTTTCTTCCGGATGGTAAGGAATATGTGGATCTTCGTTTCTCTAACAAAAACGAAGTGAGTTTCGATGCGAGCCTCCCATACACGGTTGACGCATACTATCTGGATATGTCAGACGTTATATTGAGGGCCATCCATGAACTTGGGAGCACGGAACGGGGTCGGGAGCGCATCCTTCCTCTGTTTATGGGGGAGTTGGATGATAGTGTGAGTCTTGATGAATACGATGCCGCTCAGGATGTTGCCCAGTTGGATGGATTCAATGACCGGCAGCAGGAAGCGATAGCTAGTGCCGTGGCGTCCGAATGGTGCAGTTTGATTCAGGGCCCTCCCGGAACAGGAAAAACCCGTGTTTTGGCCAACATCGTGAAGCAGCGTGTTGAGCGGGGAGAGCGCATTCTGATAACAGCCTGTACGCATCGGGCAATTCACGAGGCACTCCATGCGGTGCACCAAGCGATGCCTGGATTCGACAGAATTGCCAAAATCAGCCAACCTGTTTCCGATTCGAGGCTTTGCGTGCCGGTGCACGAGAATTTCTCACAATCCCCTTTGGCTGGAATTTCGGGTGCTTATGTTGTCGGAGCCACGGCTTATGCTGCCCGAAACAACCGATTGGCCGGTGTTGAGTTTGATTGTGTTATTGTGGATGAGGCTAGTCAGATGACCCTTCCTCTTGCGATCATGGCGATGTTGTCTGCCGATACCTATGTGCTGATTGGCGATCCAAAACAGCTGCCTCCGGTCGTGGCCTCCTGTTCCGCATTTGATGCAGCGTGTTACTCGCTATTCAGTCGGATTTCTCTCCCCCATGATTTGGTGCGTCTGAATGTTACCTATCGAATGAATGCTGAGATTTCGAACTGGGTGGCCGAGTCCTTCTATAGTGGGGATCTTGTTCCCGCTGAATCATGCAAGAATCGCATGCTGAAAGTTCCGGGTTCGGGCAGCACCAAATGGCTTGAAGAAGTGTTGTCTGAAAAAAACAGCCTTGTTTGGATTCCCACCAGCACCAATAACACCCGACAATACTCCATGGAAGAGGCAGCTTTGATTCATGAGATCATCTGTGAGCTTTTCCGTCGAGGGTTTGATTTATCCGATGTGGCGGTGATTACTCCGTTCCGACGACAAGCTCGAATCATCCGTCGGAGACTCATGCAATCAGGCTATCTTGTTCCTGACATGTTGAGTTCTGTTGTCATCGATACCGTTGACCGGATGCAGGGTCAGGAACGGCCGTTGATTATCGTTAGCACCGCAGCTAGTGATCCGGGTTTCCTGGCAGCGATTCAGGAGTTTGTCTATCTGCCTCAGCGTTTGAATGTTGCTGTAAGTCGGGCCCGATCCAAATGTATTGTTCTCGGAAGTGACAGTTTTGTTCGTCCGGCATACATCAATGAGGAAATTGTGGAAGCGGTGGGGTATTGGAGTAGTCTGCGATCAAGCTCGGTAGTTGTGGATGTTTGATGCTATGGCGAAGATGCTTCCCTCAGATGTCCCGGATCGGGTTCCCAAGCATGTCGCCCGGGTTTGCTCGGCGTTCAGGCGGATCAAATGCGATGATATAGAATGTCGATTGTCCTACTCTCTAGATGGGAAACAGCGACCTGAGCTTCTCGTTATCTACAAAAGTGTATTCGCGGCGATTGTTGCAGTTTCAGACTCCACAGACTCGCAGATTGAAGAGATGGTGCACGGTTCGTTGTTTGACGAATCCACGATCAGTGAAGGACTCAAGTTGAGGGAATGCCACCTTATTGAACAGTATCTTGATTCCGTGTGTGAAAGCATGGGAATGAATGCTCAAAACCTGGGTGTTGAGAAGTGGATCGTAATACCATCCGCATCGCAGGTAATGGTGGACCGGCTTGCTGAGATGTTGCCGGATCATAGCTATTTGCTGATAGGGAAGGACAACTATCATCCTGAAGCTTTGCTTCAGGTGATCGTCAAATCAGCAGAAAACCCTCTGGACCGCATTGTCGTGAATTCTCTGAAGAGCAACTTCAGTCCGGAAGCGTCGATTCCCCATGACTGGATTCCCCAGAGCAGAATTCGAATCAGGGATAACAAAGCGACCCAGACTGATTTTCTTTTGGACTACAATCAGGAGTTGGCGGTCAAGAGAGACCTCGAGCTTTCGAGTGAGGCTGAGAGCGGGCTGAATGCTCAAGGGTTGCGCCTGGTTACCGGAGTTGCGGGATGCGGAAAGACCTTGGTATTGGTGTTTCGCGCCCGACTGGCCGCCAGACTTAACAAGGACGCGAAAATACTCATCCTGACCCATAACAAGCCTCTTTGTAGCGAGTGGAATCATCGCATGAAGAGTCTGGATCCTGCCATTACTGTGGAATGGAGAACATTCTATCAATGGGTTCGGGCTTTCATGCTTTACGAGCCCCTTTTTGACTCGGAACGTTTTCGGATCATTCGCGAATTGCGAGCTGCCAATCCGGATGCCAGAGGATTCACGGATGACTTCATTAGTGCGGAATTTGGATGGATCACGGACAACATGGGACTTAACCCCGATCCTGAGCGCTATTTGAACGCAGTGAGGTATGGACGGAAAAGGGCGCTTTCGAGATCCAATCGAGAGGTCGTTCTCCGTTTGTTCTACCAATACTACAGTAAACTGAAAGAAGTTAGAAAACAGGATTGGGAACAGATTCCCGCACTGTTTTTGGAAAAGCTAAAGAAGGGTACGATCCGTTTGCCGTCCTATGACGCGATCTTCATCGATGAAGCTCAGTATTTTGCGCCGGTGTGGTTTGAATGTGTGAAAATGGCCATGACCGCTCCTCATTGTCAGTTGTTCATGGTCGCGGATCCGACACAGGGGTTTCTCAGGCAAGGCCAATCATGGCTTCGTGTCCTCGGTCAGGAAATCCGGGGAAGATCCCAGCGTCTCATGAAGCCTTATCGTAACACCGGTAGCATACTAGAGTTTGCAAAACGTTTCTATCTGAGTCGTGTTGCGCAGGATGATGAGGAAATCAATCTCCCATCCGAAGACATCATTCGTACCATGCCTGTGGGATCTCCCCCTCGGATGATTCAGGTTTCAACCTTTCAAGATGAAAAAAATCGGATCATTAACGAGGTATGTTCTCTCTTGGAAAATGGGGTTCCAGCTTCCAACATCCTCATTATTCACTGCTATCCCGGCCAGAACAAGAGTTTTGAGGACATGATGGAGCAAAAGCTGCCTGGTATGGCAAAAAACGGAAAAGACCGATTTGAGCCAAACAAGATCCGCATGGTGACTCTGAACTCGTGCGGAGGAATTGAGGCCCGTATTGTGTTTATTCTGGAGGCTGACTATCTTTTCAGTTTGGAGCGTGACTTTCGCCTCGAAGAAGGCGAAAGGGAAGAACTGATCTTGAAGAATACCCGTCGGATTTTTGTAGCATTGACTCGTGCAACCGAGAAGGTGGTGATTACCTATAAGAATGACGATGTCAGACGCTTGCTTGTGGGCGGGGATCTTCAATCCGGAATGTGCCCGATCAAACAGTAACCTGTCGACGACTTCCGGATATCGGATGCAACGTGACGTTGTGCAGGGTTGCGGGACGGATTCAAGCGCTTGACTCATGGAGGGGCATTCCCTAGGAGAGCAAAGCATGGCCTCTTTCGCCGGAGCTGGATTCGCGTGGGAGGGAGCCGTATTCCGGATGCGAGGGTTGTGTCTGGAATCGGATTCAATCACAGATTTGGAGAGCAGGTTATGGCGAGAAAACTAGGTGGTGTGGTGGTGCTGGATTTTGGGGCGATCAATGCGCAGATGGCGGCGAAGGCCATCCGGCAGCTGGATATTTACTGTGAAGTGCTGCCCTACTCTGCGGGGGTTGAGCGGATTCAGGCTCTGCAACCGAAGGCCTTGGTTTACCAGCGTGGGATGGCTTGCGGAGAGCGCACCCTGGGTCGGGATGTGCCGGCGGCTACCGCAGAGCTCGGGTTGCCAGTGCTCGATTTGAAGGATGCGGATTGCGACAGCACCACGCTTAAGGCGTTTTTGGTTGGGAAATGTGGGCTGAAGCAGGATTGGACGACCGAGGCCTTTATCGCGGAGACCGTTGAGGATCTGCGGGCGCAGATTGGCGACAAGAAGGTCTTGCTCGCAATGTCGGGCGGCGTGGATTCTTCGGTGTGTGCGGCCTTGTTGCACCGGGCTGTCGGCAAGCAGTTGACTTGCGTGTTCGTCGACCATGGCTGCATGCGTAAGGACGAACCCAAGCAGATTGCGGAGGTATTCCGTGATGGGTTCGGGATAAACCTGATTTCGGTCGATGCCGAAGCGCGTTTCCTGGATAAACTGAAGGGGGTTACCGACCCTGAGCACAAGCGCAAGATCATCGGGGAGGAATTCATCCGCGTGTTTGAGGAGGAAGCCCGCAAACTCGGTGAACTCGACTATTTCGTCCAGGGCACGATCTACCCGGACATCATCGAAAGCGGATGGGAAGGTGGAAAGGCCGTGAAAGCGCACCACAATGTGGGTGGTCTTCCCGAGCGGATCGATTTCAAGGGC
>JAPXRV010000027.1:0-35520 GCA_033813415.1 Opitutales bacterium
CGGTGGCTCCATGATGACAGCGCGTTGGCCATGCATCTGGATGAGCTTTTTGCCACAGAAGGGGGTCTGTTGGTGCTCGACTACCTTGGTCAGGCGCATGAGCAGCCGTGTATCGGCTTGAATCTCCTCCCATGACGGCAGGACAATGGCGTCGCTCCGGTCAATCACAGCGCTCTCTCTGGCGCCCGGCATGCGGGCGGTTCCGGGAATTCCCTCAATGGAAGTATTTTCCGAGGAAAGGCGCTGGCAGATCTCCCTTATGGCACGTTCGCCCATGCCATAGACGAGGAGATCCGCCTTGGAGTCGGACAGGATGGACGGTCGGATTTTGTCCTCCCAGTAGTCGTAATGCACGACCCGACGCATACTGGCTTCAATCCCGCCCAGAATAACCGGACATCCCGGGAATGCGCGGCGGGCCATTTGCGCGTAAACCACGGCAGCATGGTTGGGGCGTTTACCGGCAATACCACCCTCTGAGTAAACATCATCCTTCCGCTTGTGACGGGCTGCGGTGTAATTGGAGAGCATGGAATCAAGGTTGCCGGCGGTCACTCCCACAAAAAGCCGCGGGCGGCCCATCAGCGTGATCGAATCGATGGTCTTCCAGTCCGGTTGGGCGCAGATTCCAACCCGCAAGCCTTCCGATTCGGCTACGCGCCCGATCATGGCGGCTCCAAAAGAAGGATGGTCAATGTAGGCATCGCCCGTGATGATGAGTGCATCCAGTTCATCCCATCCACGGGCACGCATCTCCGCCTGCGACATCGGGAGGAATCGGTGGTCGGTGGGCAATGCGGATGATGGACGATGGACGGACATGGTTGCGCGGGCTCAGGGAACGATGCTCAATTCCCGGATCTTGGCAAGCGTGGAACCTGAGTCAGATGCAAGGGAAGTGCCGGGATGCTATTTCGCGATGGTCGTTAATCCGAGCGTCCGGTCCAGTCGATATACCGGTGTAGTCATCGGAAGTGCTTGAAGCAACATGAGTCGAATCTGTCTGTTTGCTTTAGCCGGCATCCGTGTGGATCTTTGTTGGCAAAGCATCCGAATCGTCATTTTATGAGCCCAATTTTCCGGAGAGGTGCGGTGTTTCCAATGGAGTATTTGTTGCTCAGAACGGAACCCGATCTGACGGAGTGATGCGAGCGGAAGAGGACTGGCGGGAGATGAAGCAATGTTTTAAGTGCGGAGGAAATGGAGAGAGCGGGGGACGTAAAGAGTGGGATGGCGTCTTGGTGTTCGGCTACGCATGCACTTGTTGTGGAGAGTGTTGCCGGGGGAGTATTGATATTCGGCTGAATCTCGAGGATCTGTGGAGAATAGCGCGGTTTTTGGGTCTAACGGAAACAGGTGAGCTCACCGTGAAGGGTTTGATCCGGGAGGAGGCGCTTGAAGGCGGAGGGCTGCGGTATTGCATGCGCTTTAAGCAGGGCTGGTTCAAGTGTTGTCCCTTTCTTGAGAATCGTTTGGAAGACAATGGAAGCTTGTTGGGTCTTTGCCGTTTGCATCGTGAATGGAAGCCGCTGGTGTGTTTGCTTGCCCCTATGGGGCGGGAGTGGGACGGGAAGAGTCGGGAGAGCGTCTGGTTTTTTCAGGAGCCGATTGAAGGATGCCCTGGCGTAACCAGCGGTGATGCGATTTATGATCCAAAGGATGAGATCCTCCACTTGAAGGATCGTCTGGATCGGGAACTGCGTTATTTTGGGATTCTCTCCGAGATGCAGCGGATGGGTGCGCCGGATGAAATGTATCTGGAGTTTCACCAGATGGGGACAGAACAGTCAGTTGCCGCCCATCTGGATGAATGGGAACACCGTTTGGGGATTTGATTCCCGGCACCGACCCATGATGGTGAAAGGATTTCCAGCTGTCAGGAGGTAGGCGTGGCTGCACCCTCGGATCCGCGTTCAGCGGGGGATCCATTGCCTGATTGACCCTGACTCCGGCGCATGGCAAACTCACGCATGTCGATTGCGAGATCATCGGCTTCAAAGATCTCAGCTCCGATGATTTGCTCGATAATGTCTTCCATCGTCACGACTCCGACCACGCTTCCCCATTCGTCAACCACAATAGCGAGTTGTTGGTGTTTGCCGAGAAAGACCTTGAGCGCATCGGATGCAGAGTGATTTTCGGAGACGAAGAGCGGATCTTTCATGAGATCGCCGACTGTCTTCGAATCTTCGTCGTTGGCTTTGGCCGCAAGCAGATCCTTGCGTCGTGCGATGCCGACTATGTTGTCGATGGTGTCCTCAAATACGGGAAGCCGGGCGAAGGCAATATTCTGGAAATCTGAAAAGACCTCGCCAACCGTCATCGCCTTTTCCAGCGCCATCACCACGGTGCGGGGCGTCATGATGTCCTCAACCTTGATTTCGTCGAGACTGAGGGCGTTTGTGATCATGTTCCGCTCATTCGGGCTGAGGTTTCCTTCCTGAGCACTTTTTTCAGCGAGAAGCCGGATCTCTTCTCCGGATACTTCCTCTGTGGCTCTTTTGGGGAGGACCAGTTGCACTGCATGCTTACAGATCCAGGACACGGGAAACATGATTGTTCTCACTCCGGAAAGGATCGGAATGAGCAGCGGCTGAAGGTTTGTCCGGTATATGACTCCGACGTTTTTCGGAATAACTTCAGAGAAAACCAGGATTCCGATTGTCATTCCGATTGAAAACCAGGCCAAACTGGCTTCCCCATAGACCCGGGTTGCGAGACCCCCGACAAGAGTAGCGCCGAGTGTATTGGCGATAGTATTGAGCGCCAGAATAGCCGAGGAGGTCTTCTCGAGTTCGCTTCGAAAGCGCTCCAGATTCCTGCCTGCTTTTGGATGGCGGTTTTTCAGCGCTTCCGTGTCAGAGGTCGTGGTGCTCAGAATCATGGCTTCGAGCAGCGAGCATATCGCTGAAACCAAGAGGGTGAACAGGATGGCAATGATGAGCGCGGTCATGGAATCCCGGGAACCTGACTTCTGGAACAGTCCGTGGAGTTCGGTGCGGATGCGGAAGCGGTGGGCCGGGCAAAGACTGAAAACATGCTATGGAAAACAAAACTCCGGGGAGAGACCATGAGGACAGATTTGCAGAGTGTCAACGGATTATAGGCGCTTATGCATTGGTGGAGGGTGTGTCTTGTCACGTTCGCAACATGATCATTCGCTGAGTCTCTCGCCGGATGATGATGCGCCCCAGCGTGCCTATGAAACACCAGAGGTGAGGGGATCCGGATCGCATGGGTTGTTTCTTCGCGGTTTCGGCATCATTCTGGTGATCTTCATTACCCGACTCTCGGGAGGATGCCTTTTTTTGATTGCCTTCGGGACGGGATGTGGCACCTCATAATCTTTTTCAGAACCACTAGGAAAAGCAAGAAATGCGCTCCGACAGAATTGTAATCACAGGAATCGGATTGACCTCTCCCATAGGAAACGGGCTTGAGGAGATGCGGGGAAACTTACTCGGGATGCGCCCGAACATCCAGCAGATCGACATCCGCTACATGGGAAAGGTGCCGGCTGGGGTCTGTGAGTTTGACGAGAAACAATACATGAGCCGGCGGCATTTGAGGGTTTGCACCCGTGCCGGGAGTATCTCGGTTTATTGTGCGCACGAAGCGATCGCCGACGCCGGTTTGGTATTGGATCAGCTTCCGAAGGACCGGATCGGGATCTACCTCGGGATCACGGAGCATGGTAACGTCGAGACCGAAAATGAGGTATACGCGATTTCGCAGTATGACTATGATGTACGCTACTGGACGCACCACCACAACCCGAGGACGGTGGCGAACAACCCGGCCGGTGAGGTGTCGATCAACATGGGAATTACCGGTCCTCACTATACGATAGGGGCTGCATGCGCGGCGGGAAATGCCGGTTTGATTCAGGGTGTTCAGATGCTGCGTTTGGGCGAGGTGGATATGGCGTTGGCTGGCGGGGTGAGTGAGAGCATCCGGAGTTTCGGGATTTTTGCGGGATTCAAGAGTCAGGGCGCATTGGCGGATAATCCTGATCCAAACAAGGCCAGCCGTCCGTTTGACAAAGCCCGCAACGGGATTGTGGTCAGTGAGGGTGGTTGCATTTATGTGCTGGAGCGTCTGGATTCGGCGCTTGCCCGTGGGGCCCGTATCTATGGTGAGATTGCCGGATATGCCCTCAATTCGGATGCGAAGGATCACGTTTTGCCGGATGCCAACCAGCAGATGCAGTGCATGAGCAAATGCCTCGATAACGCAGGTATGAAGCCCGTGGATATTGATCTGGTCAATACGCACGCCACTTCGACGCCGGCCGGCGATGTGCAGGAGTGTCAGGCGGTGAGAAGTGTGTTTGGCTCCTCGGATCGCACCTATATCAACAACACCAAGAGCTACATCGGTCACGCGATGGGTGCGGCCGGTGCGCTGGAATTGGCAGGAAACCTGCCTTCGTTTGAGGATGGTATGATTCACCCGAGTATCAATGTGGATCATCTCGATCCGGAGTGTGACTTGCCCGGGCTTGTCATCAATCGCCCGGAAAAGGCGAACGAAGGTGTGCGCACGATTTTCAACAATTCCTTCGGAATGCTTGGTATAAATTCTGCGGTGATCGTGAAGAAGTTTGACAAGCCTTGAATGAGCGGAGAGACATGATAATTTATCCGATCGAGATGACTGCTGACCAAGTAAAACAAGTGATTTTGGACATCATCCGGGAGATCGCTCCTGATGAAGATCTTAGTAATGTGAAGCCTGACGTGCGTCTGAGGGACCAGCTTGACCTTGATTCCATGGACTTTCTTGATATTGTCATGGAGTTGCGCAAAAAGCATGGGATCGAAGTCCCTGAGAGCGATTATCAGAAGCTGGCATCTCTTGACAGTTGCGCAGAGTACTTGGGACCAAAGTTCCGCGACAAGGTCGCTTGACCTTCTGATGGGTTCGCCGAGTCCAACGTACGATGCTGTGATCATCGGCGCGGGCATGTCCGGTATCGCGGCGGCGATACGTTTGGGTATGTACGGATTGAAGGTTCTCATTGTCGAACGCCATGAGGCGCCGGGCGGATTGAACAGCTTCTATCGTAAGAACCGGATCGCCTTCGATGTTGGGCTGCATGCCCTAACCAACTACGTGCCGGAAGGAGTGAAAGGTGCGCCGCTCCAAAAAGTATTCCGGCAGTTGCGTATTCAGCGGTCTGACTTCGATCTGGCGGAGCAGACTGGATCGTCGATACGGTTTCCGGGCCGGATTTTGCGCTTTGACAACCATTTCGAATATTTTCGCTCCGAGGTGATCCGGGAGTTTCCGCATGAGAAGGAACATTTCGATGCCTTTGTGAGGTTCGTGCGGGAATACCATGCCGTGAGTCTGGATCCGGACGCAGGTTCGGCCCGCGCCGAAATGGGAAGGTTCATTCGGGATTCACGGCTCGTCGAGATGCTGCTATGTCCGCTGATGTATTATGGCAGCGCACGGGAGCGCGACATGGATTTCGGGCAGTGCGTGGTGTTGTTTCAAGCTTTGTTTCTGGAAGGTTTCTCCAGACCATTTGAAGGGGTTCGGCGGATCATACGCGTGTTACTTCAGCGGGCGAAAGAAGTTGGCGTGGAGCGACGCATGCGCAAAGGGGTGAAGCGTCTACATGTTGGCGATGGGCAGGTCAAGATAGTGGAATTTGACGATGGAGAGCTCGTAACGGCCCGTTGGGTCGTCTCGTCTGCCGGGGCGGTTGAAACTCTTCGGATGTGTTCGGATCAACATCCTTTAGTGGCGGAGGAAAGGGTCGGGCGTTTGTCGTTTGCCGAATCGATCGCTGTGCTGGATCGGGATCCGGCTGATTTTGGACTGAAGGATACCATTGTCTTTTTCAATCATCAGGATACTTTCGAATACGCACGACCTGTTGATCGGATGGACTATCGCAGTGGGGTGGTTTGCGTGCCGAATCACTATGCCTATGATGGTGGAAGGCAGCTTGAACATGGGGTAGTGCGGGTCACATCCATGGCAAATGCTCCCATGTGGGAGCAATTGGATTCGGACGCCTATCTTGAACATAAAGTGATCGCGAGTCGATCCATGATGGAGTCCGCTGCGCGCGCGATCCCGGAATGGGATCTTGGCGCAATGTGGAATGCGGTTTTGGCAGAGGATATGTTCACTCCCTGCACGATTCGGCGCTATACCGGGCATCTGAGTGGCGCAGTCTATGGTGCTCCGGATAAGGCCCGGGATGGGAGGACTCCGTATGGAAATCTTTTGATTTGTGGAACGGATCAAGGATTTCTTGGTATCGTGGGTGCGATGCTCAGTGGGATTTCCATCGTTAATTTTCACATTCTGAAGGGGTCCTGAGGAATGGGTTTCAGCGATCAACGAATTATCCGATATTTTCATGGTTCAAGTCATATAAAACCCGTAGCACTCATATGAAATACTCTCATCCTGTCCGGTGGATCGCATGTCTTTGTTTGGGTGGTTTTGCCGCTTTCCCTTACCTTCTCTTTGCAAATGAGGGAGAGTCGGATCGGCTCGAGCAGCAACAACGCATGATTGATCGTCTTTCTTCGATGGTCGAGGCCCAGCAGGCCGAAATCGCCTTGCTCCGGAATGAGGTGATGCTCATGAGGCATGAGCGGGCCGCCAGCGGAGTGGAGCAGTCCCCGGAGGTGCCCGGAAAAATGAGCGCATTGAGGCCCGCTGGCAGCTCAGCGGGTAGTGCTGCGGTTCAGCCTGCGCCAAAGCCCGCCTTACCACTGAAATTCTATGGCACCATAAAGCTTGATGCAGCATACGATGACAGCGCAAGTTCGGCGGGAAACCTGACTTACTACGTGTTGCCTGAGACCCCCAATCGCGGAGATGAGTTTGTCATGACGGCCAATCAGACTCAATTGGGTGTGGATGTGGGAGGAAAAGACACTGCACCTTTCAATCTCATGGCCAAAGCTGAGGTTGACTTTTACGGGAGTAACGCGCCTCAGGACCGGGCCAAGATCCGGATGCGCAAGGCTTACGTGAAATGGGACATGGAGGGGTGGAACTTTCTGGCGGGACAGGAAAACGACATTTTCCTGAATGCAACGCCGACGAGCGTGGATTTTCATTACTACATGCAAAAAGGGAAGATCGGCTACCGGAGACCTCAGTTCCGTGTGAGTCGCAAGTTTGAATCCGGGCCAGGAGTATGGGAGCCCGTTGTTGGCTTCACCCGCACGATCGGGGAGGATGTGGATGGCGATGGCCGGGATGATGGGGCTACAGCCGGTTTTCCAACCTTGCAATGGAGTTTGCCGGTTTCTGGCAAATGGTTTGGCGAGAAGGCATCCAAAGTCGCGTTCTCCGGGCATTGGGGGCGTGAGGCAATCGAGTCGCCCGTGGTCGGGCGTTCGGGCGAGTTGCCAACATGGAGCATGATCGGAACATGGGTCATCCCCTTTGCGGATGCCTGGAGTTTCCAAGGAAGTGTGTGGTATGGGAGTAATCTGGATGCCTATCACGGGGGAATTGGACAGGGCGTGAATCCGGTGACCGGTCGTTCGATTGATGCACAGGGCGGATGGGCTCAGTTGGTCTGGGTTCCTGTTTCTGAAGTTACCTTGAGTGTAGGCGCCGGGGTTGATGATGCTGACGATGCGGATCTCAATCCCGGTATGCGTTCACGCAATGAGATGCTGGGCGCCAATATCTACTATCGTTTGGGTGGCGGACTAAGTGTTGCTCTCGAATACACTTGGATCAAGACAAGCTACCTCGAGCGTCCTTCGGCTGATAACAACCGTCTGCAGAGTGCAGTGATCTACACCTTCTGATCCTGTCAATCGGGCGATCCGAAGGCCGGTCGCCTCCTTTTATCAACCTGACATTTGTATTTGATGTCCAATAGACTGAATGTCCGATTATCCCGCCAATCGAACAGTTTGTTACTGCTTGTCGTTCCCATAGTTGTGGCGGTGGTGGCCGCCGGCTTTCATATGAGGGGAGTGCACTCCTATCAGGCGATGCATTGGCTGTTCAACTACGACGACGGATTCGTCAAAAGAGGGCTCGTTGGTAGCATTTTTCAGATGTTTGAGTATCCGGTGACGGTCAAAGGGCTACAGTGGGTGTCTTACTCGTTGGCAGTTGCTGCGATCGTATTGATTTGTGCGTTTTCGACATGGGTATTATGCCGCTCAGGTTTTTTGGAAAAACAGGGCTTGTTATGGAGTCTACTCGTATCGGTCTGGATTGTGACCCTACCTGGCTTGGCCCAGCAGTTTTTTTTCGATCTGGCGCGGTTTGATGTGATTGGTGGTATTCTTCTGCTCTCAGGGGTGTGGATGATAGCGTGCAGCCGTTCCAAGAGTCTGACTTTTTGGATCTCTGCACTTGTTACGACGGTTGCAATTCTGGTGCACGAGACCACCGTTGTCTGGGTGTTTCCTGTGCTGGTTGCCAGTTGGTGGTTGAAACACGGAGCTGCAAGACGAGATGCCATCCATACTTTTGTCCTGTCTGGAGTTCTATTCGTTTTCAGTGTATTCGTGTTCTACTCCGGATATGACAAGATACATGATCTTGACGCGATGGGAGAGATTCTTCTCACACGATGCAATTTCGATCTTTACGAGTATGGTCTGATTTCCCAATACACGGGCTTGAAAGGAAACGTCCTCAACGCGAAAGAGTATCCGTGGCCAGATGACGCTTGGGTGCGGATAGTGGTTGGGTTGTTTGTGTTATCGATATCCGTGATGGTGATGCTTGGCGTTGCGAAGATACGTCGGATTCCACGTCAATTGGTATGGATGATGGTTCTTCCCGTGTGCTCTCTTGCTCCTCTGATTCTGATGTTTCTGACATTGGATAATGGGCGTTGGTTCAGCATGTCCCAGTATGGAACCACCTTGCTCACACTTGTTTTGCTGTCGGGCGCGGGGGCTGACCTCCCGATTCTGAAAAGCAGATGGATGCCAGTTCTTGCAGCAGGGATACTTTTAAATCTGTTACTTGGGCCATATGGGATTATCGCTCCGTTTCCGGAGAGTGTTTTTTTCTCCTATCCGGACACGTATCTTTACGGACCGTGAAGGAAATGTTTTGGATTTTCCACCGCCGAGGCTGTGCTTTTCGATGTCCAACAGGCTTTGGCTTTGAGAGGAGCCATAGACCCCACGTGACCTGGGTTTACCGTTAGAGCTGAAGCAGCTCAGGGATGAATGAAGACATCGGGCCAGGAGTCATTCGCCGGGTTGCGGGTGATTCTGAGAGGTGCTTCCGCCGGATTGTGGACTTTCCATAGGAAGATCTCGTAGTCTGCCTCATCGTGGGTGTGTCCCTCAGCTGATGCGCCAAAGATAAGCCAGGAGCCAGTGGGGTCGATTCTTGGGAAATACTCGTGACTGAAGGGCAAGGGAGCATCGAGTAGCACCGAGTGTTGACCTGTTTCGGGATTCATGGTTCGGATTGCGTTGTCACCTGCGCCAGGTCCTTCAACGTAGAATAGTGATTTTGAATCCGGAGCCCATGTGAGTTGACAGCCTCCTGCGATGGTCCGTGTTTCGCCTGTTGGAAGGAGCAGAGCGGTTGCCCGGCGGGCTTGGCGGAGGGTGACGGCGATACTGTCAGTGGAAGCGTCGTAGGATGGCGTCTGGAACTCGATCCCGCGGGGAAGTCCGTGGGTGCCTGCCTCGGCCAACACGGATTCCTGTCCGCTCTCGAGGTTCAGCCGGATGATTTGTCTCCCGCCCCTGTGGAAAAGGACACTTTTGCCATCCGGAAACCATGCTCCTTCAAAACCGTTGGTGGCAAGTCTGCGTTCCTCACCCGTCTGGAGGTCGATCAAGTGCAGGTCCCATGGTTGTGGATTACGGCAGGATGCATCCGGCCGGGTTCCCCTGGAAAAGAGCACCTTTTTGCCATCGGGTGAGATCTTCGGGTAGTAATCTTTGTATGGGTGTTGAGTGAGTTGGCGAAGGGACCCGGAAGGGAGATCAAGGAGGACGATTTCGTGATTACCGGTGCGGTTGGTGCTCCAGACCACGAATCCGGAGAACTGCGACAGCGAGGGATCGATTTCCAGCGTCTCAACTACCTGAAAGGATGGTATGGATGCTTGATCCGGTGAGGTAACCTGTGGAATGCTTCCGTCGGCCTCAATCCGTTCGGATTGCGAAGGTGGTGCAGGGTGAAGTGCACTGTGCAGACTGATGTTGGACTGAAGCAGGATAGCAAGGAGAACAGCGGTTGTCATGGCGAGAAAGGCAAGCGTCTGCTTTGGCAGGCGGCTGAGCAGCTTTTCACTGGAGTTGGGATAGATGCAGTAAAGAGTCCCCATGATTCCAAGGGAGTAGTCGAATACCTGACTCACAAGGTGCAGGATGAACAAGGCAATGGTTGCGTTTGCGAGGGTGTATCCAAATGCCGAAAGTGTCCATGCGGCACCCATTTCGTAGGAGCCGAAGCTCATGAATGTGGGGATGGGCATGCTGGCCGAGGCCTCGCCAGCTACAAGAGCGAGAAGAAGATCATCGACGTGGGACAGCGGAATCGGAGCAAATGCAGTGGACAGAATGCTCGAAAGCAGGACGAGCAGGGCGAGGTATTTGAAGGTGCGCACTCCAAGAGAGAGTAGAAAGCTTCGAAACAATATCCCGTTCGTCCCGGATTCGCGGATCGAGTGTCCGGTTTCGTAGAGCACGCGAAGCGTCTCCCGGATAAGCTTGAACCGGTGGAGGCGTTCGCTGAGCTTGGAAATCAATCTCACAGAAGGCTCCCAGCAGCCGAAGAGCAGTGTGAATCCGATTCCCACGATGAGAAGCAATCCTCCGGATAAAACAAAAAGGGCGGTGGATGCATGACCGGACAGGGAACTCGCTATGGCGGCCAGAACGATGATAGCTGCAAGCGCGGCAAGATCGAAGGCGAAGGAGAGTGAAAGCGAGGATATGGCATTTGCGATCCGGGTTCCGAAGACTCTCTTGAGTAGCAGCAGATAGGAGGCTTCACCTAGTCTGGACGGCAGCATGTCAACAAACATGTTGCGGGAAAGGGTTACAAAAAAGAGCGGACGGAACGGCAGTGGATCGGGAATGGATGAAGCGGCTTGGATGAGGATGCGGTAGCGTTGGGTCCTGAATGCTGATTGTATCAGCGAGCATATCACGTAGATCAGCAAAGCCCAAAAGGGAAGGTTGGAGAGGATCGCAGTCATGTCCTGCAGGAACAACCCGTCCGGCCTGTGTCCAGCCACACCAAGCAAAATCCAGAGCAGAAGCATCGAGATGCCCGCTGCGAAAAGGATTTTTACGGCAGACCGCAGGATGTTTCCGGATGTCATAATTGGGCGTTCAGTCATCTCCTTCCGAAACGAATGGATCAAGGACTCAGTTGCAGAGACTCCGGATCATCCCGGATGTTCGATCTTTCAGCCGGTTGAGGCGGGCACAGCCGGAATGGGCTTTGATCCTTTTCTGAAGAGAAAGAGCATTCCACCCATGCTTGCGAATATCACGTTCATGGCGACATGGGTCAGGGCAATGAGGAGGGCGTATTCGGCCGGAATTCCCACAAACGCGAAAAAGGTGACATACGCGGTGTCCCTTACTCCGATCCCATAGACCGATATCGGAAGCGCCTCCACAATCGAGATAACCGGAATGAAGATAAAGAACCAGAGGATCGGGTAGTCCTGTCCGAGGAAACCACTGTAGAGCCAGATTACCGTAATGCACGATGCATGGAACAAAAAAGACAGGACGGCGACCTGCGATAGCAGAGTCTGGTCTTTTGCATATTTCCGGAAGGTGTCGGCGAAGAGATCGTATTTCGTTGTGAGCTTCGGGAAGCGGTCAAGTTTGAGAAGGCTTAGTCCCCAAGGTATAATCCTGCGGTCAAGCACCAGTCCCAGAAAGGCGCAGAAGATACCAAAGAACATGAGAGGCGCCCAAATGACCGATGCTTCTTGAATCGATCGATACCCCATGATGCCCCCCACCAGCCCTACAAGACTCAGTGCCATGAAACCGGACAACCTGTCGGCAACCACGGAGGTGAAGGTGCGTGTGCCTTGTCCGGTCCGCTTAGCGATATCGAGAACCCGATAGGAGTCGCCTCCAATACTGGATGGCAGAAACAGGCTGAAGAAGCTTCCGATCCAGTAGCTGGTGAACAGGACCCGAAAGGGAAGGTGTATCCCATCGAAACGGAGGAGTCTTCTCCATTTCTCGGCGCAAAGAGCTGTGTTCAGCAGTATACCCGCAAACCCGATCAGAAGATAAGACGGCCTTAGGCCGCTCCTGATTTTCTGAAATGCCGCCCAGTCGATCCCGGAGTAGAGCCAGGTGATCAGTGCCAGGCTAATGACCCATTTGAGGATCTTGAATACCAACTTACGGGTCATGTAGGCTTTAAGGTGCGGGAGTAATCGAATAGTCACCCCGGTTGAGGACTTGTTCGGACTGGAACAGTGTGCGAACGTCCTCCCGCTTATTGCGGGAGAAGAGCAGGTCGCTCCAGGTCATGAACCATGTCCAGGCCGGTTGTGTGGCGAGTTGGGCCGGAGTCGGGAGGGTGCCGACCTCCCCAAGTGCGATCGGACGCCCTTCGCCAAGCCCGATCAGGGCATTGTAGTCCGCCGCATCGTACCCGCTCAAGTAGACATCGGTCGCCAGAATGTCCACTGTGTCATGTCCCGGATAGAATTCTGCGTAGGGTAGTATCCCTTCGCGAACCTCGTTACCATTGAAGCACCAGAGGAGATTGTTGAGTTTGTGAAAGTGAACCAGCCGGTCGTAGAGCATCCGGTAGAGTTTAACGTAGCCGTCCGGGCCGGAGCGACCTCCCCACCAGAACCAGGAACCGTTCATTTCATGGTAGGGCCTCCAGATCACAGGAACGCGTGCCTGTTGAAGCTGACGCAAATACCAAGCCACCACATCCACCTGTGCTTTCCATCGCTCATGCAAAGGTGTGCCTGGAGTGATCAGCTCGTTCCACTCCTCATCGGTCAGTTTGCGCTGGACGCTTTCTCTCCAACCGGCCGGTTCATCGTCCATCGGTGCCACAGCGTGCCACATCAGGGTCACAATCGAGCCCTGCTGATGTTGCCGGATGCAGGCATGGACGATGTCCTGCCGGAGATGGATGGAGTCGAGTGTGTCACGCGGGCTGAAACCGAAATCCTGTCCATATACCGCTGGCCATGCTCCGCCGAAAGCCGCGGCCCGGTTGGACATGACTTCGAGGTAAATGGGTTGGTTGTGTTGCCCGCTCAGGGTGTTTGTCCCGGATATGGAGTAGAGGTAGGCAAGCAGGGCACATGCTTCAGGCGATGCCTCAGGTGTAACCGGTTGACGGCTGGATTCGGCATGCGCCGAACCGACCAAGAGCGTCGAAAGAAACAATAGGCAGGTGAGAGCAAGTGTGAACTTTCGCATGGCAGATACGCACGGTGAAGCATGCATTGGTGCTTGGCAAGTCAATACAGAGCGCATGTTGATCGATCCGAATCCGTGGAGACGCAATTGCGGGAATCAAGAGATGCGGGTGTGGTGACTCTCAGCATGGGCCCAATGATCGCCCATTCGTGTAGTGGAATCGCTGTATGGCACCTGCTGCGCATTATCATGGTCCGATACAACATCTTAAGCTTTTATTTGGGCTTTACAGGCAGGCAATCGGGACGATAGCTTCACGGTATCATGGGCACCATAGATGGATTGGATGCGGTTCGGGGAAAATGTATCGTGCTTGGGGTTTGTGCATCAATCGCAGCCTACAAGGCGGTGGATATTGCCAGCCAGTTGGTGAAGTGGGGTGCGGATGTCCGCGTGGTAATGACCCCTGATTCGGTGAAGTTGATCCCGGCGCTGACGTTACAAACCCTGTCGCGCAATCCTGTGGCAGTCGACATGTGGAATGAACCGTCAAATTGGGAGCCCGGGCACATCAGTCTTGCCGATCGTGCGGATCTGTTGCTGGTGGCTCCGCTCAGCGCGAACACACTGGCGAAATTCGCTTGTGGCTTGGCTCCTGACCTTTTGTCGTGTGTTTACCTCGCGACACAAGCCCCTGTGATGCTGGCTCCGGCCATGAACGGGAAGATGCTGGCGCATCCTGCGACTCAGCAGAACCTCAGGACGATGCGGGACCGGGGACACCAGATTATTGAGCCTCACAGCGGAATGCTTGCATGTGGATATGAGGGAAGGGGTAAACTCGCTCCGGTTGAGGAGATATGTGAGACCGTCCGTCAGTTCTTTGCATCTCTCTGAAGCCCACCGCGATCGCGACAGGGTGGACACTGTGTGCGGCTGGCTGTGAGCTTGGCCCGGAGGGCGGCAATGCTCAGGGGTTTATCGATGGGCGGTGGATCAGTTGATCCATTGGATGTATTTTGCGGGCGATTCAATTCCGTCAGTGCATTCCGGACACCGGATTTTGTTTGCGGGATCTGGTTGGAGTGTTTTGGCTTGGCGTCTTTGACCTATGGCTTCAAATCCCGTTAACGCAATTTCGCCCTCCCGCAAGGAGGATTTCCCGCAGTGGTATCAACAGGTCGTTCGTGCGGCCGATCTTGCCGAGAATTCTCCTGTACGGGGGTGTATGGTCATCAAGCCGTGGGGCTATGCCATCTGGGAGAACATGCAGCGCATTCTTGACAAGATGTTCAAGGACACGGGCCATCAAAACGCCTATTTCCCCTTGTTCATTCCCAAGAGCTACATCGAAAAAGAGGCCAAGCATGTGGATGGCTTTGCAAAGGAGTGTGCGGTTGTCACTCACTCCAGGCTCGTGTCGGACGGCAAGGGTGGACTGATCCCGGGTGGAGAACTCGAGGAGCCGCTGATTGTCCGGCCGACATCGGAGACAATCATCGGCGAGGTTTACAGCAACTGGGTGCAGAGCTATCGTGACTTGCCTTTGCTCATCAACCAGTGGGCCAACGTGGTGAGGTGGGAAATGCGGACCCGGATCTTTCTCCGCACGACAGAGTTTCTTTGGCAGGAAGGCCATACGGTTCACGCGACTTCGCAGGAAGCAGTGGAGGAAACGCTCAAGATGCTCAATGTCTATGAGGAGTTTGCGCAGCAGAGCATGGCGATGCCGGTTATAAAGGGTGAAAAGACTGAAGGAGAGCGTTTCCCTGGCGCAGTCAGTACCTACAGTATTGAGGCAATGATGCAGGATGGAAAGGCGCTCCAAGCCGGAACATCCCACTTCCTCGGGCAGAATTTTGCCAAAAGCTGCAACATCCGTTACCTGAGTCAGGAGGGTCGCGAAGAGTATGCGTGGACCACTTCCTGGGGCGTGAGCACCCGGCTGGTGGGCGGACTTATCATGACCCATTCGGATGATGATGGGTTGGTGCTTCCGCCGAGGCTTGCTCCTGTGCAGGTTGTGATTCTTCCCGTGATTCCAAACGAAGACAAGCGGGCGGAAGTGATGGCCTATTGCGAACGCCTGTGCAATGAGCTCAAGTCGTTGACCTGGCGCGGCGACGAGGTGCGCGTTCAGGTTGATGCGCGGGACATGCGGGGTGGTGATAAAGTATGGGGTTGGATCAAGAAGGGGGTGCCGGTGCGCCTTGAGATCGGGCCGCGTGATATCGCCAACGATTCGGTGTTTTTGGGCCGTCGGGATCTTACGCCGAAGGACAAAAAGGGAATCGGCCGCGATGAGTTTGTTCAGACGCTTCCGTCTCTCCTTGAAGAAATTCAGGCGGGTCTTTTGCAGCGCGCCATGGATTTCCGGGCTTCCAGAACCCGCGAACTGACGTCGAAGGAGGCGTTTGTTGAATATTTCGGGAGTATGAATCAGGAATCCTCGGAAACCGGCTTTGGCGTCGGCTACTGGGCGGGCGACCCTGAACTGGAGGAATCCATCAAAAAGGAGTACAAGGTTACGGTCCGGTGCCTTCCGATGGAAGGGAGCGATGACCGCGGGCCTTGCATTTTCACGGGCTCACCTGAGGGGCGCCGCGCAGTGTTTGCTTTCGCCTATTGATCGAGGGGACTCCCTGCTGAATTGAGTGGATGTGGCGTCCGGTTGAAGCCGGATGCCTTCCTGCTTTTGCCCGGGCAGGGTGCTCTCATCCTCGGATTGCATGGTGCATTGGTGGTATCAGGATGTACCGCGGCGCCTGCGGTTGACTTTGCGTTGGGCGAAGCCTGTCGCTGCGGTTTTGCGTGATTTGTTTCCTCCCGAATGCAGGATGCCTCACCGGGCCAGGAGTCTCCTTCAGAAAACTCTGTTAATCTGGCGGGATGGGAGGATTTCCGCGTGGATTCTCTTGACATTCCAGGTTATTAGATAAACTTAAGTGCCATATCGTCCGGTATGCGCCGGACAAATAGTTGCCCCTTACCCCGGACAATAATGGCAGTCAAAGTAATCCTTTTCCGACGAGTTGCTGCAGAAAAAGCGAATGCGCTTAAGCCTTTGTTACTTGAATTGCGTGCCTTGGCCTTGGCTCAGCCTGGATATATATCCGGTGAGACCTTGATGAGCGCGGACGATCCCGAGGAATACATCGTGATCAGCTCATGGGCGGCTGAGGATGACTGGAATACATGGCTTAAGAATGAGTCGCGGAAATCGGTCCAGAGTAAGATTGATAACCTCTTGGGCACGAGGACCATGTATCAGGTCTATTTCAACGCCTGAGTCCGTGTGGGATGCATACGGCATCGATAGAATTCACCAGCGATACGATCGGGTGAATGTCTGGACTTATTATTTGTATTCGAATTGCTAATGTTCTGTTTGTATTTCGATGAGCCCCGAACCCAAGGAAGACAAGATTATGAGTCGGATGGATGAACGCATCAATGACCTGATGGAGCGAAGGAAGGTTGCCTACTCGGCTGGAGGAGAAGACCGGATAGCAAAGCACCATGAAAAAGGCCGGTTCACGGCACGTGAGCGCATCCTTATGTTACTGGATGAGGGGAGCTTTGAGGAATTTGACCTCCTGAAGGAGCACAGGTGCCAACATTTCGGGATGGGATCAAAGCAGTATCCCGGGGATGGAGTGGTTACCGGGTATGGCACGATTGAGGGCCGGTTGGTTTTTGTGTTCTCGCAGGATTTCACCGTGTTTGGTGGTTCATTGTCGGAGACCTTTGCGGAGAAGATCTGTAAGATAATGGATATGGCCGTGAAGAACGGTGCTCCAGTGATCGGGCTGAATGACTCCGGTGGTGCGCGAATCCAGGAGGGGATTGAAAGCCTGGCCGGATATACCGAGATTTTTCTCCGCAACGTGATGGCGTCCGGAGTGGTTCCACAGATTTCCGGGATCTTCGGACCTTGCGCGGGTGGAGCGGTGTATTCACCGGCCTTGACCGATTTCACGGTCATGGTGGAGCACAACAGCTACATGTTTTTGACCGGGCCCAAGGTCGTAAAGGCCGTGACGCATGAGGACGTGGACACGGAGGGATTGGGGGGGGCGTCGATTCACACCGTGAAGAGTGGAGTCGCCCATTTGGCTGCCAAGGATGAGCAGGATGCGATCGAGATGATCCGCGAGTTGATCTCCTATCTTCCACAGAACAACCTTACCCCTCCCGCCCGGATTGACTGTGATGATCCTGCTGATCGTGAGGCTTTGGAACTCAATGATTTGATTCCGGACTCGTCCAATCAGGCTTACGACATGAAACAGGTGATCCTGAGCACGGTCGATCACAGCAGGTTTTTTGAGATTCAGCCGAACTATGCTGCAAATCTGATCGTGGGATTCGCGCGATACAACGGGACTTCAGTCGGTATCGTCGCAAACCAGCCACAGGTGCTCGCGGGTGTGTTGGACAATGACGCCTCGATAAAGGGCGCAAGATTTGTGAGGTTCTGCGATTGCTTCAACATTCCGGTCGTGACGTTTGTGGACGTCCCCGGTTTTCTTCCCGGCACGCATCAAGAGCATGGTGGCATCATCCGCAACGGCGCGAAGCTACTGTACGCCTATGCCGAGGCAACGGTTCCCAAGGTAACCGTGACGACCCGCAAATCCTACGGTGGGGCTTACTGCGTGATGAGCTCGAAGCACCTGCGGGGCGACATCAACTATGCGTGGCCGGGTGCGGAGATCGCCGTGATGGGAGCCAAAGGAGCGACTGAGATCCTGTATGCCAGGGAGATCGCCTCCGCCGGTGAGAAAGCCGCCGACGTGACCCGTGAAAAGGAGCACGAATATCAGGAGCGTTTTGCGAATCCGTATGAGGCAGCCAAACGTGGATACATCGATGACATCATCCGCCCGATGCGCACCCGCTTGAGGATCTGTAAGGCGCTGAGCCTGCTCGAGAATAAACAGGACAGCAATCCCCCGAAGAAACACGGAAATATCCCGCTATGATGCTTGCGAAGATCAACATCAGTTTTGAGAACGTGTTGGCGTCCGACGGGATCACGGTATCTGTCGTCGGCATCACGATCGTGTTTGTAGGGTTGGTGCTTACCAGCCTTTACATCGCCAGTCTTCCGTGGCTTCTGGGGACGTTTTATCCTTGGATCCGGACCCGGCTGGGTATCAGGGAATCCACCCATGGGCACGGACATGGTGCTCCTGTGGTGGCTGATTCCCCGTCCAGTCAAGCTTCTGGCGAAATGGCCGGGGATGATCCCGCATTATCGGCTGTGATCGCGTATGTCGTTCACTCGGAACTCGAACTGGAGCGTCTGAGTGACTACCACAAAATCACCATCCGGCGGGATGAAAACCAGCAGACATGGGGAATCGCAGGCAAGATGCGGACCCTCGCAACCCGAAAAACCCTTTTGAACCGATGAGAATCTACGAGCTGACAGTTGGAAACAAGGCCTACAACGTAAAGGTGAAGTCGTTCAGCAGCCATCAGGCCGAATTGGAGGTCAATGGTAAGCTGATGAAGGTGGATGTGAAGGCAATCGGCGATGATCTGGTTGGTAAGCCGGTTGCGCGCGCCGCAGCGCCTTCATCCACAGCACCGGTCCGGGCTGCTCCGGTATCCGCGAAGAAAATGCCAGTGGCGGGGGCTGGAGCGATCACGGCTCCGATCCCGGGCGCGATTCTGGAGATCTTTGTGAAGGAAGGTCAGGAGATCAAAGCGGGGCAACCTGTCCTCAAGATGGAGGCGATGAAGATGGAGAACGTTATCCAGTCTCATCTGGAAGGCACCATCCTTTCGATAAGTGTCCAGCCTAAAGACGCCGTCAGTCAGGGGCAGGAACTGATGACGGTCGGCTGACAAAACCGACCGGCCCGAAGCTCACCCGTCTGATAACGTCATCTTGGAGTTCGATACTATGGAAACCCTTCTGGATTTTTGGAAAACCACCGGTTTTGCCACCTTGAGCGGTGGAAACTGGCTGATGATTCTGGTTTCATTCATCTTCATCTACCTTGCGATCGCCAAGGATTATGAGCCGCTCCTTCTGCTTCCGATTGGATTCGGAATCCTGGTTGGAAATGTGGTTCCTTCGATTCCGGGTATGCCACTCGGCTTCAAGGATGAAGGCAGTGTGATTCAGATCCTCTATTACGGTGTCTACAAAGGGGTGTTTCCCCCGCTGATCTTTCTGGGCATCGGGGCAATGACCGATTTCTCGACTATGCTTTCAAATCCCCGGCTCGTCTTGTTGGGTGCGGCTGCTCAGATTGGGATATTTGTCACCCTGATCGGGGCGCTATGGTTGGGATTCTCTGACAAGGAAGCAGCCTCTATCGCGATCATCGGAGGAGCCGATGGCCCAACCGCGATCTTTCTGTCTTCCATTCTTGCCCCTCATTTGCTGGGTGCCATTGCGGTGGCCGCCTATTCCTACATGGCCCTTGTTCCCGTGATTCAGCCCCCCATCATGCGCCTGCTCACCAGTCGCAAAGAGCGCCTGATCCGCATGAAAGCACCCAGACAGGTATCCAAGCAGGAGCGCATCCTTTTCCCGATAGGCGTTTTCCTGATTTGTGCCCTGATCGCACCCGGATCTATCCCGCTATTGGGCATGCTGTGCTTCGGAAATCTCCTCAAGGAAAGCTGCGTCACAGAGCGTCTTGCCAATACCGCCCGGAATGCCCTGATCGATATTGTCACCATTCTGTTGGGATTCTGCGTGGGCGCCAGCACCCAGGCCGAGTATTTTCTGCGTCCTCAGTCGATTTTTATCTTTGTGCTGGGGGCCTTGTCTTTCGCACTCGCTACTGCGGGTGGGGTTCTTTTCGCGAAATTCATGAACCTCTTTGTGAAGGACAAGATCAATCCACTGATCGGGGCGGCCGGGGTCTCCGCCGTGCCGGATTCCGCCCGTGTTGCCCAGATGATGGGGCAGCGCGAGGATCCCAATAACTTCCTGCTCATGCATGCAATGGCCCCCAATGTATCGGGCGTCATCGGTTCAGCGATTGCGGCGGGAGTGCTGCTCGGCGTCTTCGGTAATATCCAGTGACCGGCTGTCGGGCAGATGAATTGTGCAGGATGTGAAGTCCGGATTGTTGGGCTGTTTGCGGTCTTCATCCCACCATTTTGAAGGTGAAGCACTCTGACCGGGCTAGAGTCAGGTGTTGTTTTTTCTGCCAACCTGGTGTGTTGATAGTTGGACGATTGTTATCAGGTAGCATGCAACCACAGCGGCTGAGACGGCTGAGACTGGAGAATGTGGAAGCAATAGAAAGGCCGCAGTGCACAAGGCAGTCCTGAGAAGGGCATGAATGATTCCCACAGAGGATTGGATGATCCATCCGAAGACGATCCAGTGCAATCCCAGCGCCAACGCGATCGAGAGCACTGCAACGCTTGGAAAACGAAACAGCAGAACAAAATGTAGAACCCACATCAAGTTCACCATGAGCACAGAGAGTCCCATTAACGATGCAAATGGGTTTCCCTTTTGAAAGACTTGCTGATCTGTGACTTTCGCAATCGCCAGAGCCAGCGGGAATATGGCGCCGGTAGAAAACAATAACACATAGATTGCCGTCCTCTCCTCCAGGAACGAAGCCGCAATCGCAACCAGAAGCCAACTGATGGCACCGGCCAGGGGAAAGGCAAGGAATCGGCCGCTCTTGCAAATGAACTCAGCGCGTTGGTCTTCCAGTGTTTGCATAATTGAATCCCGCTATCTATCAAAGGTTGTGTGAATGCTTTTGGGCACCGATGTCAATACCGTCCATACTGCAGAATGCAATCAGGGTATGACAGAGTAGATGAAGTATCAAGAGACCTTCCTTCATGTCACGCTTTGTTTGGCTATAGGCTCCATGGATCGGGATCCAACACGATTCGGCTTGCGGTTTTTTTGTTGATCTGAATAACAAAGAGATATAAACAAACTAAACAATAGCAACAAAACCCTCTGACACCATGGAATCCCTCTTTAAGCATCAAGTGAAGCAACTGGTGAGGCGTCACCACGAACTCCTGAACCGTCCCAACACGCCTGACCGGCGTTGGTACAATGGTCTCTTTGAGAGGTGGACTTATCCGGTGGTGACCGCGGATCATGTGCCGCTGACCTGGCGTTATGATTTTTCCGAAACCCGCAATCCGCACCTGATCGAGCGGATCGGGGTGAACGCCGCCTTCAATGCGGGTGCGATTGAGAACGCGGATGGCTCCATTTCGGTGTGCGTGCGGGTCGAAGGATTGGACCGGAAATCTTTTTTCGCGATTGCGGACTCTCCGAACGGAGTGGATCAGTTCCGTTTCCGTGAGAAGCCGGTGGTGTTTGATCGTGTTGGTGACGAGACCAATCTGTACGACATGCGCCTGACCCGTCATGAAGACGGCTGGATCTACGGACTTTTCTGCGCGGAGAGTCACGACCCTCAGGCGAAGCCGGGGGACACGATTTCGGCAGTGGCGGATTGTGGCATTGTTCGCACCAGGGATCTGGACACATGGGAACGCTTGCCGAATCTCAAGCATCCGAATGCGCAGCAACGCAACGTGGCGCTGCACCCGAAGTTTGTGAACGGCAAATACATGCTCTACACCCGCCCGATGGAGTTTTTCATCGATGCCGGGACGGAAGGGCATACCGGTTGGGGGCTCTCAGATTCGATGAATCCCTGTGTGGTCGGGAAGCAGGAGGTGCTGGACGAGCGCATTTACCACACGATCAAGGAGGCGAAGATGGGGTCCGGGGCGGCTCCTTTCGAAACCTCTGGCGGATGGATGCACATCGCCCATGGTGTGCGCAACACGGCGGCTGGTTTGCGCTATGTGTTGTATTGTATGCTTTGCGACAAGGACAACCCTGGAAAGGTGATCCATCGGCCGGGTGGTTACATTCTGGCGCCCTTTGAGGAAGAGCGGGTGGGGGATGTATCCAATGTGCTTTTTTCGAATGGAGTTGTGGCAAAGGCTGATGGATCCGTTTTCATCTATTATGCGTCCAGCGATACCCGGCTGCATGTGGCAACCACAACGGTGGAGAAGCTGTTGGATTATGCGCGCAATACCCCTGAGGATTTGTACCACGCCCATGGCAGTGTGCAGCAGCGCTGTGATCTGGTGGATGCGAACCGTCCGTTTTTATCCCAATTCGGATTGGATCAGAAGGGCTTCTGATTCCTGGTTTCGGTTTTTCATTGGAAGCGGGCATCCTCATGGAGCCCGCTTCTTTTGTGTCCGGAAGGCATGTTCCGATAGTTCCGTGCTGTTGTATGAATGTCTGCTGCCGGGCCGCGATTCCATTAGGCTTGCGATGAAGGTTGAGGGTGTCCATTCTCGAAAACGGTGGTGAGGGTTCGACGTTGTTGAACCTGGTCCTCATAAGAACCACCCCTCCGTCATTCCTTCCTGCTTTCACAGTCTATGAAAAACATGATATCCACTCTGTGGCGTTCGTTGCGTGCGCCGACCATCCGTCATAATCGGTTGGTGTCGCGTTGGGACCGGGCCTCAAAGATGCTTCGGCCGATGCTTTGGTTGATCAGTCCGCTGATGGTTTTGGGTCTGCAAGGATCACTGGTTCCCGGTGTCAAGTGCGGATCCGCCGGTGTTCATGAGCCCTGGCTGACCGAGTTTCACCGATCCCACATTTTGTCCCTCAAAGGGACCCCCTGCCCATCCCGTTCACCAGTGGCATTTTCTTTGAACGATGAAGGTGGATTGTATGCATATTGGTGGAGGACCGACGATAGTTTCGCTTGGGAAAGAGGGGTTGCGGGAGACGTTGTTCAAGCCTGTGCTGATTCTGCAAACCTTTACTATGTGACCAAATCCAAGATGCTGTGGACACAGCCAATATCCATGACTTCGAATTCCGAAGGGGAGCTCGATATGGATTATCATGAGTCGAAGTTGGTCGCGAAGGCGGTTGCACAGGTTTCGGCAGCGCTTGATCATGTTCTATTTGTCACCACAGGCGGTGAGCTGTATTTGATCGGAAACAATCCCGGAGCCATGAATCAACCCCGGCTTTACGAAGATGCTCCGGCCTATTGTGAGAAGCCGTTCAAGCTGCTGTCGGGGGTGAAGGCTGCCTATGCGGGCCCGTCGATGAGTGTGGTTATCCTTCGGGATGACAGTTTGTGGGGCGTCGGATCCGAGTGGGCTACGCAATCTGGCCTTCACATGGTCAGGTCCGGGAGTGTCACTGTCGGGAAGCTGGCGGAGCAGGTGAAAAGCGCGACTGTAGGCCTTATCCAATGCCTCTACATATCCAAAGACGATAAGCTTTGGGCGGTTGGCGGAAACGCAGGGCTATCACCCGTTTTTGTGGCTGACGGAGTTTCTTCGGTCGTTTCTGAGATTGTCGCCAATCCTGCGACGACATCCGGGGATGGTTTTTACTTCGCGGACGAAGAAGGGAATCTCTTCTCCGGGTTGATCAACGGTGAAAAGCAACCATCGCTGACCCGGCAACTGCTGGGTGTATCTGATGTGGTCCCTTTCAACATGGGGATTCTCTATCGGACTCAGGGTGTCCCGCTTTTTCGTTTCAGGATGCCATATGCGGAGGACGGATCGCCATTGGGTTCCAAACCTGAAAGCGGGGTGTCATTCTTGACGGCTGCGGACTATGAAATCAATCTGGCTTTTCGCCACAGGGTCTACGATGGACTTAACCATTATGTGCTTCCTTGTGCGGAAGCTGGGGCGAAGCCGGTTCGGCGGTTTTTGAACATGGATTCGTCCAGCCAATTCTACACCCTCGACGATGCGGAAGCTGCTGCGGGTGAGGTGAATCCAAGGTTCTGCTTTGGCGGGGTGGTGTTTTATGCTTTCGAAACCCAGGTTGAGGGAACAAAGCCGGTCTATCGCTTCTACTCGGAGCGGACAGGATCTCACTTCTACACCATTTTCGAGAACGAGAAGGACTGGATCCTGGAGAATGTTCCGGAACATGAATTGCGTCTGGAGGGAATCGCCTGGTATGCTCTTCCGCCTTGGTGATGGGTACCCCTGATTTGTTCCTGAGAAGAATCGACCAAATCCGGTCTATTCCGCTGCATTAGGAACTTGAGGACTCGTTGTGCTGCATTCCCACTATGGGCGGAATGGATTCGTTGTCCATCCATTGACAGCGCCGGATTGCTTCATAGCTTAGGTGCTTTATATGAAATACAACATGACGATTCGGATTTCCTCAATTCTGGCGGTGTTTGGTATTCTCAATGCCTTTCCTCTTTTTGCCACTGAAGAGAAGGATCCCCTGACCGATCAGGTTCCTATTCCGGAGGTGGTGCTGAGTGCTGAATTAGCTGATTTGAAGAGTGAAGTGACGGCTCCGGAACTGCAGAAGCCCTTGGCAGTGGCGACAGGGTCTGAGTTCGGTCGTGTTTTCACCGGAGCTGGCGATGCCCCGTTCCGTCTTGAGCTGGACAAGTGTGAGATTTTCAGAAATGGCGGTAATGGCGCTTCCGGAGATGATGCTGAACAATGGGGCTGTCGGATTTCGGTGTCCTTGCTTGGCGGCGATGGCAGCAAAACAACGCTTTCTTCAACCGGGAAATCGCTGAACGTGAACGATGACGCAGTCCGTATGGCTTTGGACGAAGCTATTGCTTCCCTGGCCGATAAGGTGCGCCGGCATATTCAGTCGGATGAAGCTCCCACAGAGTGAGTTAGCCGGTATCTGATGCCTTTTATTCAACGGGTGGTCCGCTTATGCTGGACCGCCCGTTGATGTTTCAGGTAAGAGGATGAAGCGCTGTTGGACCTATTCTGCGGGCTCCGTTGATGCGGGATTTGGATCCCAGCCGCCGCCAAGGGCGCGGAACAGATCGACGGTGGCGGTCAAGCGGTTGAGTCTGGCGGTAACGAGCGCAAGCTCGGCGGCGAAATGTCCCCGCTGGGCATCGAGCAATTCGATCGGATCGGAATACCCGCTTTCGTCACGATTGATGGAGATGTCCAGATACCGCCTCCACGCCTGTTCCTGCTTGGCGCGCGATTGCACCGATTCGTTCGAGAAATTGACCCGGGTGACAGAATCCTTGAGTTCCCGGAAGGCCTGGCGAACGATGGAGCGGTAGTTCCACTCTGCCATTTCCAGTTGCGCCTCAGCGGAGCGGACGCGATTGCGGGTCTTGCCGAAATCGTAGATGGGTCCGGCCAGGTTGCCAGCGAGTGTCCATGTTCTGGACGCTTCCGTGAACAATCCATCGGTTTCGCTATCCGCGGTGCCGAGAATGGCCGAGATCGACAAACTGGGCCAACGCTGAGCCCGTGCGATGCCGACGCGTGCGTTCGCCGCTTCGAGGCGGGCGCTTGCAGCGAGAATGTCCGGCCTGCGTTCGAGGATGGAAGCCGGCAGGTAGTTCCAGTGGGCCTCGGGTGGCTCGGGAAGGGTAGTTGGGATGCCGTCGATGGGAGCCGATTGCCAAATCGAAGCGGGGTCCGCTCCCGTGAGGACGCGAAGGGCCGTCTGGAGCTGTTCGACCGCTTGCTTGATGTCCGGCAGCGTGGCTTCGGTGCTCGCGAGGTCCGCAAGCGCCTGTTGACGTTCGGCATCGCTGCCGTATCCAGCCTCAAAACGCTTTTCGCGTATCCGGACCGTATGCCGACGGGTTTCGATCGCTTTTTCCGTGAGGTTCAATTGCTCACGGGTTGCCACCAGATTGAAATACAAACTGACGGTCTCAGCGGCGAGGGTGGAGCGGGTGCCGTGGAGCGCGAATTCCGATGCCGCAAGCTCCGCCCGCGCAGCACGGCTGGCATTGGCGACTTTTCCGAAGAGGTCGATTTCATAGGAGAGGAGCGCGTTGATCTGGAAGGCATTTGCCGGGTCGGTTTGGCCGGGGGCCAATTGAAATGCCGGAGACTCCTTCCGGGCGGCTTGCGCGTTGGCGGTCAATGCCGGCCAACGGTCGGCATCCGCGATTCCAAGGGCGGCCCGTGCTTGCTGGACGGCGGCGAGTGATTGCATCACGCCGGGGTGCAGGGTGAGCGCATCATCCACAAGCCGATTCAGGGTCGGGTCGTTGAAGCGCAGCCACCATTGGTCGAGTGCCGAACTATCGACGACGCTTGCTCCCGATACCGAGCCCAATGCTGCCGGAAGGTTTTCGTCCGGAGTTCTCAGGTCCGGTGCGAGGTTGCATCCAGTGAACAGCAGGGTTGCGGATGCAAACGTTACGCAAAGAGGAATCGATCGCTTATGCATTTTTTTCCGTTTTTTCATGGCTTCCGATAATGTCGTGCTCGTGACTGCCGATACGGTCAATGACACGGTAGAACATGGGAACGAAGAAGGTGGCGATAAAGGTTGCTGCGAGCATCCCGCCGACCACTCCGGTGCCGATGGATTGACGGCTGGCCGCACCGGCCCCGGTGCTCAGCGCAAGTGGGAGACACCCGAGAATGAAGGCCATGGAGGTCATCACGATCGGGCGGAAACGCAGGCGGGCGGCCTCGATGGCGGCATCCCGGCGGTTGAGTCCGGTCTTGCGCAACTGCACGGCGAACTCGACGATCAGGATCGCGTTCTTGGCCGCAAGTCCGGTGAGCACGAGAAGGCTGATCTGGAAGTAGATGTTGTTTTCCATGCCGCGCAGGAGCACCATCAGGATGGCACCGAATGCCGCAAAGGGAATGGCGGTGATAACCGAGAATGGGAGGCTCCATCTCTCATACTGGGCAGCCAGAATGAGGAACACCATGACGATCCCGAAAATGAAGACGATGACCGCCGTATTCCCCGCTGCGCGCTCCTGAAAGGCGGAACCCGTCCACGATACCTGATACTCGTCCGGGAGGGATTCTTTGACAAGTTGTTCGACGACATCGAGCGCCTGTCCGGAGCTGTATCCCGGAGCGGGTTGCCCCGAGAATGGAACCGAATTAAAGAGGTTGAACCGCTGGAGCACATCGGCGCCCACCGTCCGCTTGATGTCAAACAGGGTATAGAGGGAAACGAGATCACCGGCGTCGTTTTTCACGAACACGTTGAGCAGATCCTCGGGAGTATCGCGGTATGATCCTTCCGCCTGGATATTCACCTGGTAGTTGCGGCCATAGAGGGTGAAGTCGTTGACGTATTGTTGGCCGAAGGTGCTGGCAAGCGCGGCGTAAACATCGTTCACCTTGACCCCCATCGAGCGTGCCTTCTCGCGGTTCAGTTCAATGTTGTAGATGGGTGTGGATGCGCTGAAGGAGGTGCGCACTCCAGTGATCTCGGGGCGCTTTGCGGCAGCGGCGAGAAACTTGTTGGCGGCGGCTTCGAGTTCAGTTGGAGATGCGCCGGTCCGGCTCTGGATGAACCCTTCAAATCCACCCTTGAGGCTGAGACCGGAAATGGCGGGTGGATTCATCGCGAAAATCATGGCATCGGGGAATCCCATCATTGCCATTCCGGTTATTTCGCGGGCGACATTGGGCGCGTAGAGTTTGTCGGATTTGCGCTCATCCCAGTCCTTGAGGGGAATAAACGCCACTCCTGAAGACGAGCGATCGGCAAAGGTTTCGATGTCGATTCCCGCCAGGCTGATGATGTCCGAAACGGCGGGATGCTTCATCACCATGCCCGCAAAGGGTTCCGTCACTTCCTTCGTTCTGTTCAGAGAGGATCCGGGCATGAGGGCCTGGATCGAAATCAGGTATCCCTGATCTTCCTCGGGAAGCAGGGAGGTCGGGACTCGCGTCCAGAGGTAGGCGGTGAGACCAATGATGCCAAAGAACACTCCGAATCCGAGCAGACTGTGTTTATAGAAGAGGCGAGCGCCTTTGAGATACCATCCAGTTAGTCCTTCGAACCACTTGTTGAACATTCTCAAGGGGAGAATCGGTTCCTTGTGGTGAGCGGCGTTTTTCAGCATGATCGCGCACAGGGCGGGTGTAAGGGTGAGGGCGACAAAGCCGGATATCACCACCGATATGGCGATCGTGATCGCGAACTGCTGATACATGACCCCGGAGAGCCCTTCGATGAAGGCAACCGGAACGAAAACCGCACACAGCACTAGCACGATCGCGACGACCGGAGAGGTCACTTCTTTCATGGATTCGATGGCCGCTTCCTTCGAGCTGATTTTCCTCTCCCGCATGATGCGCTCGGTGTTTTCGAGCACCACGATCGCATCGTCCACCACGATCCCGATGGCCAGAATCAGTCCGAAAAGGGTCATCATGTTGATGGTGAACCCGAGCATGGCCATTCCGGCGAAGGTTCCGATGATCGAGATCGGAACCGCAATCATGGGAATGATGGTTGCCCGGACGCTTCCAAGGAAGATGAAGACCACGCACAGCACGAGTATAAGGGCTTCCACGAAGGTGTGAACCACTTCGCTGATCGCCACTTCCACGAATCGGGCGGTGTCAAATGGAATCTTGAATGCGATCCCAGCTGGAAGGTCCTTTTCCAGGCGTGCGATGGTTTTGCGGACCGCCTTGACGGTCTCGACCGCGTTTGCACCCGGCTGCATGAAGATTGCCATGTTCGCAGATGGCATCCCATTCATGGTGCCGGACATCCCGTAGCCTTGGGCTCCCAGTTCGACCCGGGCCACGTCCGAAATCCTCAGAATGGCTCCTTTATCATCGCTGCGGATGATGATGTCCCCGAATTCCTTTGGGCTGACGAGTCGTCCCTTCGTGCTGATGTTATAGGTGAAGGCGTGCTTTCCCTGCGAAGGCTCGGATGCAATCGTGCCGGTTGCGAACTGGGCGTTTTGCTCGCGAATGGCTGCGGCGATGTCCGCTGTGTTCAACTCGTAGCGGGCGAGCTTGTCCGGATCGAACCATACGCGGATGGAGTAGTCGGAGTTCCCGAAGATCATCGCATCTCCAACGCCCGGGGTGCGCTTTATCTCGTCGATGACGTTCAGGATGCCGTAGTTCGCGAGAAAGGTCGTGTCGTATTGGCTGCCCGGCGAGTAAATGGAGGTCATGCACAGAATGGAAGACGAACGTTTGGTGACGGATACTCCAAGGTTGCGGACTTCCTGCGGCAGTTTTGCCAACGCGGTCTGGACACGGTTGTTCACATTGATGGTGTTCTGGTCCGGATCCGAGCCCACCTCAAATGCGACACTGAGGGTCATGGTTCCGGCGTTGGACGCCGTGGATGTCATGTAGAGCATCCCATCCACTCCGTTGATGACTTGCTCCAGCGGTGAGGACACGGTGGAGGCAACCACGTCAGCGGTCGCTCCCGGATACACCGCGCTCACGTTGACTTCAGGTGGCAGGATATCCGGATACTGGGCCACGGGAAGGGTCATCATTGAAATCGTTCCGAAAAGGACGATCACAATGGAAAGAACCGATGCGAACACCGGTCGTTCAATGAAAAATTTCGAAAACATGGTCTGGGAGACTTTCTGGCGGTTGAATTTCCGGGTTCAGTCTTCGATCGGCGCAGTTGATTCTGCTGCTGATGCCTCGATTTGAGGCGCTTCATCTTCCTCGGCTTGCGGCGTTTTGGCAGGGGCGGAATAGGCATGGGCTTCAGCTCCCTTTTCGATGGCTTTGACCTGCATACCGGGCCGCAGACGGATAAGGGATGTGAAGATCACCCGATCCCCCTCGTTCAAACCGGATTTGATGAGTTGCCCCGATTCCAACACGGGGCCGAGCACGACCGGCCGCGGCTGGATGGCGTTGTTTTCATCGACCACGTAGACCATCGCTCCCATGGCGGTCATCAATACCGCCTGCTCCGGGATTACGGTCATCGGAGGCAGCAAAAGGTTTTCAAAGGATACACGAATGAACTGTCCCGGCAGCAGGACTCCGTCCGGATTCGCGAAGTCAGCCCGCACGCGGACCCCTCCGGTTTTGGGGTCGACTCCGGAATCGATAAACGACAAATCACCCTTGAGCGGGTAGGGTTGACCGTTGCGAAGCGTCAGGACAAGCGCGCTTTTCTCCTGAACTGCGTTGGACTTGAGGATGTCGAGCGCGGGATCTCCTTCGGGAATGGAGAAGCGAATATGCAGCGGATCCAGTTGCGTGACAGTGGTGAGGATGTTGGATGATGACACTAAGCTGCCTTCGTTGAGGGTTTCGAGTGTCGTGGCCCCGCGGATAGGCGAGGTCACCCTAGTGTATTCCAGGTTCAGTTCAGCTTGTTTGAGCGAAGCCTCAGCTGCCATGCGCCCGGCCTGTGCGAGCTCGAAGGCGGAGAGAGCGTCATCCCGTTGTTTCTCGCTGACCGCTTCGGTGGAAAAGAGGCGCATCACCCGATCCTTCTCGCGTTGAGCTTGTCTTTCCTGCGCGAGGGCGCGTTCACAGTCCGCTTTTGCCCGGTCTACCGCGAGCTCGTAGGGAATGGGATCAATACGGAAAAGCTCGTCACCGGCTTCCACGCGGTCTCCTTCCACGTAGGACCGCGAAATCAGGATGCCCGATACCCTCGGGCGGATCTCCACGCTGCGTGGGCTTTCCACCCGTGCTGGGTAGCTGTGTTTCCATGGCATGGCTTGCAGCGAAACCTGCACGACTTCCACTTCAGGGATCGGCATCGCACGGGTCAGTTCAGCCGAAGCCTTTTTGCTTTTGCATCCGCTGGTCATGACGACACCAGCGATCAGCAGGAGAATGCCTGGAATAAAGTGCTTGCTTTTCATAGATACATTCATGTTTGTATTGAAATCAACAAACCACAGCGTTCCCGTGGTCAAGTGGATTCGATGGTTTTTCAGACAAATATACACTGTTCTTACCAAAAATGATGGCCAGACGAACAAAAGATGAGGCGGATGCCACCCGGGAGAAGATCGTGGACGCCGCGATACGGCTCTTTCTGAGGCAAGGCGTTTCGTCGACCACGCTTGAGGGGATAGCCGCTGAGGCGGGGTTTACCCGGGGAGCGGTGTATCATCATTTTGCGAACAAGCATGCCTTGTTGATCGAGCTGTGGAACATGGTCAAACCGCCGACCGAAGGGATATCCGAGGAATTGGAGGCTGCCTCTCACAGGGGAGGAGATCCCTTGGGAACAATGGAGAAGCGGATCGGAAATGCCTTGAAACAGGTTTTGTCGGACCCGCGGACGAGTGCGATCCACACGGTTTTCATGCACAACTGCGAGTTTGTGGAAAAAATCAACCCGATGGTGGTCGGTGAGATGCGTCATCTGGTATCGGCCCGCGATCTGATTGCCAAAGGATTCGGCATGGCAAAAGATGCCGGCCAGATCCGCCCTGAACTCGATGTGGCTGAATTGGCCTCCGCGCTCATGTGCTACTGCTATGGCTTGCTCGCCATGGTTCTGCGCAACCGGATCATGTCGGATCAGACGATCTCCTGTGATATCGATCAGGCATTGAGCGTATTTTTTAGTGGTATCCGTGCCCCGAAGCTCCTGCCGTAAGAAACGCTGAGGCGTTGGGATTTCCGTCTCATTTTCCTCTGGGCGCTGAAGGCGCACACCTTCCGTCTTCTGGATCCCGTATTCCCCGTAGCGAAAAGTGTGAGCTCTCCGACATTCAAGTTGCTATCGGTTCATGCCGGATAACCGGCTGAAAGAATGAAGAAGCGGTTCTCACACGGAGACCCGGAGACACAAAGGCAAGGGGAGATGAGACGGAGCCACGGGCTTCGCAAAAGTACGAGAAAAGCGGGCTGTGCAGCTCGGTGGGGACACCTCGCCCTACCTTGGATATCGGGGGATTTCAGGCGAGGAGTGTATTCAGACGCCGGGAGTCTCATGTGTGTTTGGAAACCCGGTTGCGTAAGCGATCTGTTGTGGGTAGGGATGAGCGTCCCTGCTCATCCGCCATGCAATTGAGTGGTTGGTGGGGTATGGAAATAGAGGATGGCTGAAGCCTCCCCCTCCGCAAGACTAGAGTTCTTGATCTGTTGGTTTGCGTCAGCAAAACGTATGTGGCCCGAAGGGCTTATAGCGAAGCGCAGCGAGCGATGTTCCAAAATCATCCTGTTAATCCTGTCGATTTTCCGGATGAGAATGCAATCAACCACTGATGAAGATGATGAACACGGATATTGGGCCTTTGGAAAGCCATTTCCATTCTGGACATAACCCCGCCCGTTCTGCATTGACATTCCGAACGGTAAAACATGATCCCAGAAAGTTTCGCGTTGCCAATTTAATTCAACGAACTACATTGCCATTTCCGGGAGGATCCAAATGCGTCTTAACATCGTTCAAGCTTTTGAAGATATGAACTATCCGATACATATCCAAATTACGAGGATTGAATTGCTATGAAATATCTGCTTTCGGGAATTATTTGCTGTTGTACGTTAAATTGTGCTGTTGCAGAAGAGAAAGGTGCTGAATATTATTACAGTCGAACTGAGCAACACATCAACGATTTTTTTGGTATCGAGGACTGCTCATACAACAGTGATGAGTTTATCGATCAATTCAGAAATGTTACAAAAGACTGTGAAAGTTTAGAAGATATAGTTGCATATTTGCGTAAAATAATAGTGAGCAAAGGAGGTCGGGTCGGTCACGTGTTTGAGATTGATGACTTTGGTTACAAATTGGAATACAAAGAGAATGATGACCGATATAGATTTGTTGTTCCTGGGAATGTGTTCGATAACCGAGTTTGCTTTGAATGTATCTCTCCTGTGTTTGACGATGAAAGAGTCTACCTGTTTATGATAGTATTTGACATGAGGGATTCCGGTATTGAGATTGTTTGCTCTCTAGGAAATTCTTTTGGGCCTGTATACCGGGAAAGACAGCAACGCGAAGCGGCAAAAATAGAAGGATGGTGTGATTGATGGGTGCGATTTCATGTTGTTAATGAGCCTAATCGTCCCCTCTCATTAAGAGTAAATAGACGTTCTTGATGATCATGAAATATGGAATATGCATTGAGTTGTTGGATTTGCCTTTAGACGCAGATCGGAGTAACCCAACTTCGGTTTTTGGTTTGCTTTTTCGGGATGCGTTCAGGATCTTGAAGGATTATTGGTGGGTTAATCCTCCTTTTGAGTCTTGTTTCCTTTCGAGTTATGTCAGAGAAGAAGAATTCTCAGTATACTGGGATTTGGAGGAATCGTTTCCAACTGTCATGAAGCCCGGCGAATGGTTTCCAGAAAGACTATCCTGGGTGAGCGATGATAATACCGATCTGTGGGGATTTGAGAATGAGCCATCTGAGGAAATGGTTGAGGCTTTGCATTCATATGACATTGCTGACAGGGTGGTTCTTGATCGATGTTCAGTGTATTTCTGCAGTCTTGACGGAGCCTACTGGTGGTGTTTTTCCAGAGACTCAAAAATACTGGAGCTTTGCTTCGAGTCTGCCAAGTCTGCCAGGTGCCCGCAGATTGGACGAATTGGTTGGATATCTGAATCGGATCCTTCCGTGTTCGACGATCCTTCAGAACTCAAGGGTGAAGATGATGGAAGTTGTTTAATGAGAATTCCGCGCGATTGGAGATAGATGTATTGTTACAGTGCGTTTGTGGTAAAGGGTATTGCTGAACTATGAGAAAAACACTATTTAAATCTGTTTACCAAATAGATACAATATCCCCAATCGATTCATGGAATACTTTTAAAGTGTATCTCTTGGATAGAAAGCTTTCGTCAAGCCATTACTTTGTTGATGGTAGTCGTGTTTCTTTTGAGAAGGTCGGTAGTGTATTATTGAAGTCGGCTAGTCTTGCCTGTTATATTGAGGATGAGTATTTTGAATTCCTTCATGGAGTTGTAAGAAATAACCAATACTGCTTTGTATACATAAAATCAAAGCAGCATATTGATTTGGATTGGGAGCCACTTGTTTTTGCGCTCAAGGATCAAGGTGTATTGATCTCGGCCTGGGTAGACGATAGTGAATATGCATTCTGGCAAAATGCAGAGGATCCTTTGCAGTATCGTGCTGCGGGAAGGCGCTATGAGGGGCTGCCCATGAAATCGAACGGACTTCCTTTTCCCGTTGAACGGCAAATTATTGATATTTCTGGGAATCCTGGACGTTGGTTGCACAGATCCGGCTATGTTGAAGCGGTAGCATCGAGGATGTGGTTTGGTGATAGTTTTTGGGAGCTAACAGGCTCGAATCCAGTTGCGATTAAGCAACTCGAATCTATTGAAAATGGACTTAGCCGCCTAGTTGTGCAGGATAGTTGTTTTTCCAGCGCAACCGGCGACGAAGGCGCAAAACAGAACGAGCTCAGAGCTTTGTTGTATCCGAGTGTCGGGTAGATGGATGCTTAATGGCTGTGGGTGGCCCCCCCCCTATGTCAGGAAAGTTGTAGCCTGAACTGAAGAAGACTAAAAGATTGGAGCAGGGGAAGCGATGGATTGTCGCTTACTCAGCGGAAGGGGTCGATTGGCGGTAGGTTCCAGATGCCTCGTATACCATGGGGAAATCACTTGGGCATTTGATTGAATTGAGCGAGAGATCCACATCAAGATCGGGCCATCGGAGATGTTCGGGACCTTCCTCTCTTACGTTAAAGACCGACTGGACCGAAGCGTTATGAAACCACGGAAATTCCGAAAACGACAGAAAATACTCCTTTGCCCGATATAGAATCCAGACTCCGAATGGAGAGATATCCGTGACCTCAGGTCCGGAAGTGCTTGTTCCAATGCTTGCAGATTTCATCTGATGCTTCCTTCACGATGTTCGCGAGTTCTTTCAACTCTTTCTGTGAAAATCCATGATTCTTCGCCAGTTCGACTTCCGGTTCCAACCAGAATTTCGCTTCGCCATCGGGTGATCGGACATGGATGTGGCGGCGGGGTTCCTCACGTGAAAAGAAAAAGAAACGGTATTGTTTGTAGTGAAAAACTGTCGGACTCATCCGTGCAAATTACTCCTTTTGCCCTTTTGGTCATATGACCCTACGGCATGGCCGTGCAGAATGCAACTACATCATTTATCAGCATGGTAGCGATCAAATAGCGATTCAGGCTTCTTCTGCAACCTTTGCCCGTTGTGCTCAATGAGATCCGCTGCGCGGACCACAATGCCCAGATCGGTATTCGAGAGGTATCAGGGAAGAGATTCTCTCGCAGAGCCGCGGAGAGCACAGAGGGAAGAGCGGGAATCTACCACTGATGATGGACTTCCCGGGAGAGATTCCCATCAGAGTCTATCAGTGTGCATCAGGTGCGTCAGGGTAAGCCTGACTTCTCTATTGATATGAAAAGTAATCAACATGGTAAATAGGTGTCCAACATGTAGCC
>JAPXRV010000028.1:0-35357 GCA_033813415.1 Opitutales bacterium
TCAAGCAGAAGACGGCATACGCGATGTATCATTGGGTCTCGTGGGCTCGGAGATGTGTATAAGAGACAGCCCTTATTCAGGGCTGTGTCAGTTCTTGACTTCGATGACCTGACGTCCACGGTACATCCCGTTCGCAGGATTCACGTGGTGAGGCAGGTGACGGGTGTCGTCTGTCGGGTCCTTAGCGAGTAAGGGTGCCACAAACTGGTCAGCGCCACGGCGCTTCCGGCTTCTCTGTTTTGACTGTTTTCTCTTTGGTTGTCCCATAATCTACCCCTTCTTATCGTGGGTTTCTTTGCGAAAAAAAGGTTCACGATAGGGATCCGCATCGCGGCGTCAAGCGCGATTCCAATGATTCTCGAAAAAGAGAAATTGGGCCATCTAATAACTGATCACAGCGAGACCGATGTCAAAACCGCGATTCCGAGGACGATCCGATACACCGCAAACCATGCAAGACCGTGTCGACACAGGAAGGATACGAACCAATGGACTGCGATCATGGCGACGACCATCGCGATGATCGCTCCAGTGATCGAGGGCCCCGGACTGAGGTGAGTCCAAACTGTGGCCCGTGCTTGCACAAGACTCCAGACTGAAGCCGCTGAGAGCGTAAGTAAACCGAGCAGAAAGCTGAACTCAGCGGAGGCGGCGGGCCTGAGCCCTACCCAATACGCTCCCACAATCGTGCTCATGGAACGACTCATTCCGGGCCAGAGTGCCAGACATTGGAAGCACCCAATGACCAGTGCTTGCCGAAGGGAGAGATGCTCAAGGTCATCCGGGCGTTCGATGGACCGCGATGGAATTTTCAGTCGGTACTTCCATTCGACAAAGAGCATGAGAAAGGCCCCAAACAAAAGGGCGAGCGCTACTGCCCTCGGATGAAATAGATGGGCTTCAAGCCAGTCTTGAAACAGAAGCCCGAGTGTGGCCGATGGCACAAAAGCGACGAGGATGCGAATGCCAAGTCGCCAGCCTGCGGGATCCCTGCCAAAACATCCCCTCATGATCGATTGGATGCGTTTCCAATACAGGATCAGCACAGCGAGTATGGCGCCGCCTTGAATCATGATAAGGTAGGAATTCCGGGCAGATTGGATTTCCGGATCAAGCGGTCGCTGACTGGCAGGAAGTAGGATCTGATCTGCGAGAATGAGGTGTCCGGTCGATGAAACAGGAAGATACTCAGTCAGGCCTTCAACCACGCCCAGCACCACAGCGTCTTTGTATCCCAGGCTTCCCGGTGAAGTGGTCCCAGTGACGCCCGAACCGGATTCAATGCCATCCGAATCAGAAAGAGCACGATCGAATTCACTTCCATGGATTGCAGGCAACAATACACCCATCAACAGAAGGATTGATAGGATGATCCCATCATGAAAAGCGCGGGTGGTAGGATTACACATGACTCGATGTGAAGCTGTGCAGACTTATGGTCGAAAAGCAAGTCCCTAGCAATCTGTCAGCCTATAGATTGGGCAATAGTCCATCTGGAATAACCATAGGCGGGCCATCTGGGGATTAATCGGCATTGTGATCTGAGTTTTACATATTGCCGGCGGTAGTCTCGGGACGAAGCACAACATGGATGGTTGCGAATGGGCCAACCACTTCAGCGCATCCCAGATTCAGTCCATGGGCAGAGCGCATCGTTCAGACTGGTGTCCGGGGAGACTGTGAGGGTTTGGAAGCCTAGTTCACTGGCTGCCAGGGTATGCCCGGGATGATCGTCCACGAAGAGAATATGTTCGGGGGATGACTGGCAGAGGCGGGAGGCTATTTCAAAGATCTCGCGCCTGGGTTTCACAAATCCGGTTTCCCACGAATAGACGCGGACCGGGATTTCACGGAGGACGGGATAGCACCGCTCGAGATAGCGGCTGTGAAAGGAGGTGATGTTTGAGAGAAGCCCGATGTTGAATGAGTTTAGTAGTTTCTCCAATAAATCCAGACGCTCAGGAAACGGTTGATAGACCGGATTCCAATAGGAGGCGAGAAGATCGGGAGATTCCGCGAAGTCTATGAGGTCTGCGAAAGCTTCGAAAAAGGATATGTCGTCGATTTTGCCGATCAGCGCGTCGACAACCGCACCGAATGAATGGAATCGGCGCATGGTCTCGTCCAATGGAAGCGTCGTGTGTCGCATGGTGAGTTCCCATGCATGGGAGTGGTCGATCCGGAATAAGAGGTTTCCGATGTCGAAGACAACCCAGTCAAGCAGATTGGGGTTGAGCGTGTTGGACGGCTCTTTGGGATGGGGACGCACGTTGATTGAGATGGGTCACGGCCTTCACCTGGCCTGACAATCGGGGAATTCGAAAAATGGCGGGAGGTTGTTGGGTCAGTTTTTCAGGATTGAGGTATGATGCAGAACGCTGTGAGTAAGAGGATTTCGGTGACGATGCTGCATGACCCCAGACAGTCTCCATTTGCGCCTCCGAATACCCGTCGAAAGAACAGAAAACAGGCCGCAATCGCGACGACAAGCGCTGCGAGAGAAGGAAGCGTCCAGCCCGGCACAAGGATAACGGTGAGTCCCAGCAGCGATATCAATCCGACAGCGAGTGCAAGTAACACCGGACGTTCCATGTTTCTGGCAATTCCTTTTCCGTCGATGTGGACATATGGAAGAAAACGAAGCAGCACGATCGATGACCAGCGCATCCAGCCTCCGGAAAGAATGAGAAAGGCGACAAGGTTTCCATCGGTGCCCCCGGAGGAGAGGTGAAGGTAGCCGTTCCACCGGATTAGCAGCAGGGTGGCCAGTGCGCCGGTTCCAAATGTTCCGAGTCGGGAGTCGCGCATGATTTCAAAGCGCCTTTCGCGCGTGTAGGCACCCATGGAATCCGCGACGTCGGCGAATCCATCCTCGTGAAAGGCGCCGGTAAGGATGAGTTGGAGCGGAAGGAAGAGAGCGATGGCGAGCGGGGGTGGTATGATCTGGCAGAGCGTCCATGCGATCATTGCGTTGATGAGTCCGAGAACGATCCCACCGGTCCAGAGCACCGAAAGCAGGGAGCTCTGTTCCGTTTTGCCTTGGAGCTGCCATCCGGCGGGGATTGGGATCCGGGAAAGAAAGGCGATGCTCGAGAACAGGAATCTCATCGGTTGCGGCATAATGTAGGTCAAATCACCACTCCGGCCTGTGCAAAGGTTGCCATCTGGTGGAATGAGTCCACCGCGTTGCGAACAATACCCATGGCCACAGCAGCCCCGGATCCTTCCCCGAGGCGCATCCTGAGATCAAGCAGAGGCTCGAGTCCATAGTGACGCAGGAAGCTGTCGTGGGCGGGTTCCGCTGATCGATGCCCGGCAAGACAACAGGACCGGCTGGCTGGCTGGATCTCAAAGGCAATGGCGGCGGCGGCCCCCGCGATCACTCCGTCGAGTACCACTGGTATTCGCATGGATACGGCCCGGAGAATTGCACCTGTCATCGCTGCGATCTCGCGGCCTCCAACGGATGCAAGGATGGATAGCGGAGAAGAGAGTTCGGATGACCGGTTGGCAAGTGCTTGCCTGATCGTCCGGGATTTTCGCGCGAGTGCATCGTCCGTAAGTCCGGTTCCCCTTCCGATGATCGAATCGGAGGTCACGCCTGTGATGGCGGAGAGAATTGCCACAGATGGGGTGGTATTTCCGATCCCCATCTCTCCGACTGCAAACACATCGGTGAACTGTGGGACTGAGCCCCATCCCAGAACGAAGGCTTCCACCGTTTCGGACTCCGACATCGCCGGTTCGTGAAGGAAATTGCGGGTGGGGCGGTCGATACCCGCATCATAGGACAGAAAGTCAATATTGTTGCTCCGGCAAAGCACGTTGATCGCGGCTCCACCCTGACGGAAATTCTGCATCATTTGTTGGTTCACACTGTCGGGAACAGCGCTGACTCCTTCGGCGGTTATCCCGTGAGCCCCACCAAACAACCGGAGGCTCATGCGGGAAGCTCTGGGAGCGTCCGGTGAATCCTGAACCGAGGCCACCCATGCCGCAATCTCCTCAAGCTTACCAAGGCTTCCCGGTGGCTTGGTCCGCGAATCCCATTCGGCGAGAACACGATCGCGCGTGCTTGGATTGGCTGGTGCGATAACGCTAACAGCCTCAAGGATATCGGAGAACGAACGAAACATTACAGAAACAGCATCCGGGTTTGGGTGCCGGCATGGGAAACGCCGGTCATTAACCCACACTCTGGTTTATTGACACGGATGCGTCAATTAGAAAACCGTCAGAGCAGGATTTGCTCTGGCGCTGCCCACACCGGGATGGATTCCACTGAGGCCTGCGCGGGTTGGAGTGGATAGCGATAGGTCTCGCCTTCGAAGTTGCGCATCACGATTTCGGAATCGGTGATTTCCTTGATGTAATCCGGGTTGAGCGGAACCTTTCCGCCTCCACCAGGAGCATCGATCACGAACTGGGGAATCGCATATCCCGTGGTGTGCCCTCTCAAACTACGGATGAGGTCAATCCCTTTCTGGACGTTCGTGCGCAGATGTGCGGAGCCGGTGATGAGGTCGCACTGGTAGAGGTAGTAGGGGCGAACCCGCATCATCAGCAGACGGTGTACAAGAGAGCGAAGAATTTCGGGCTTGTCGTTGACTCCGTTGAGCAGGACAGACTGGTTTCCGAGGGGAACCCCGGCAAAGGAGAGACGATCTGTTGCCTGCTTCAATTCGAGGGTGCACTCGTTGGGATGGTTTACATGGATGCTCATCCAGATCGGCCCGTGTTTGCGGAAGATGTCGGTTAGAGCCGGTGTGATCCGCTGAGGCAGGAACACGGGAATGCGTGATCCGATGCGGATGAATTCCACATGGGGAATCGAACGCAGTTCACCCAGCAGGTGGTCCAGACGATTGTCGCTGAGCAGGAGGGGATCGCCCCCGCTGAGCAGGACATCCCGGATTTCAGGATGGGAGCGGATGTATTCCAGTCCTTTTTCGTAACTCGGATGGAAGTTGTAGTCCTGTGCATTCGACACGAGTCGGCTGCGTGTGCAGTAGCGGCAATAGGATGCGCAGCGATCCGTCACGAGGAACAGCACCCGGTCCGGATACCGATGCACCAGGCCCTCCACGGGCATGGTGTTCTCTTCTCCAACGGGATCCAAAAGTTCGTCCGGACTGATCCTGCTTTCTCCGGAACGCGGGATGACCTGCTTGCGGACGGGACAATCAGGATCCTCCCGGTCAATCAGGTTGAAGAAGTAGGGAGTGATAGCGAGTGCAAGCTTGTGGCTGGCAAAGAGGCACCCGGCGCGTTCATCGGGCGTGAGCTCCATGTATTCCTCGAGTTGCTCCAGTCGGGTGATCCGGTTCTGAAGCTGCCAGCGCCAGTCCTGCCATTTTTCAGATGGCACGTGGGCCCAGAGGCCCTGGCCTTGAAACCATGTGGAAAGATGATCTTGTGGATACATGAGCGGAAAGTGGTGATGGTGGATGATTCAGAACAAAAGGATTAGTTGCGTTATGGAGTTGATTGAATTCCGGAAATCTGTATTTTCAAATATTCAAATCAATAAAATTTTCAATGGATGAGCTTGATAAACTGGCGGTTCAGTTGTGGGCGGTCGGAGATGAGGTCCGGTTGAGGATACTCAGGCACCTGCCGCTGAAGGCGGATTGCAAGAAAAGGAACAATGTGACGGAGCTTTCCGAAGCTCTGGGTATTCCACAGCCCACGGTTTCGCACCATTTACGGGTTTTGAGACAGGCAGGTATTATCCGGCGTTCGAAACTTTGTCGGGACTGTTATTACCATGTGGATTCGGCCGCGATCGATGATATGACGCAGCGTTTGAAGGAATCCGTGCTTCGGGAGGAAGGGTGAGGATGTCTGTTTGTCGGAGCAGAGTGGGACTGTTTGGAGGGAGTTTTGATCCTCCCCACATCGGGCATGCCGTGATGGCATTGGATGCCTGTGAGGGAATGGCGCTGGACGAGCTTTGGTTTGTTCCCGCATATCAGGCGCCACTCAAAGGTCATTCTCCGGTAGCATCGGCGAGGCACCGTTTGGAAATGATCCGTATTCTGGCTAGTGCGGATTCGAGATTCAAGGTTTGGCAGGGTGAATTACTGGCGGAGCGGTCGTGTTACACGGTGGAGACAGTTGATCAGTTTCGTCGTGCCAGGCCCGATGCGGAGCTTTTTCTATTCATTGGAGCAGATCAGGCGAATCAACTGGACAAGTGGCATCAGGTGGATCGCCTCAGGCAAATGGCCCGGTTGGTGGTGTTTGCGCGGCCGGGTCATGTCCTTGATGAGGGAAGCGGATTGACCGGGATCCGGACACACCAGATTGAATTGAGTTCGAGTGAGATTCGTGAAAGATTGACCCGGAGGCTGCCGGTGTCCATTTTTCTTCCCACAGGGATTGACCATTACATTCAAAACCATCAGCTGTATCTTGATCCGAAAGTCACCATTCCAGAATCATCCATGCGTAATCAGAAAACTGACCAAAAAGTGATCCCTTCAGCTTTGAAGGATTGTTGTGAAGCCTTGCTGGACAAGAAGGCCGTCGATCTGCGGATCATTGATGTGAAAGGGGTGTCTTCCATAACCGATTACTATGTGCTGGCGACGGGTGAATCCGGCCCGCAACTCCGGGCTATGGCAAATTCGGCGTATTCAAGCCTGAAGTCTGCCGATGGTGCCAAGGGTGTCGTGGATGGCGATCCGTTGAGTGGTTGGGTGGTAATGGATGCCTACGAGTTTGTGGTTCATCTCTTCCGTCCGGAAGTCCGCGAGAACTACGCACTTGAGTCGCTTTGGAAAGACCGGCCGCAGTTTATATATGTGGCCGAAGAAGTTCCCGCCGCTGATGAGAAGAAGGCGGTGAAGACTCCGGTTGCCCGAAAGCCCGTCGAGAAAAAGGCGGCGACTAGGAAACCGGCGGCGAAAAAGGCCGTTGCGAAAAAGTCAGACGCAAAGACTCCATCCGTTGCTGAAACCGTGGATGATCTCCCGGCTGTCAAGAAGCCCCGGGCTAAGCGTTCAAGCCCGAAATGAGGTGGCGGGCCTTGTCCCGGATTGCATTGACGATCACCTGACGATCCGGTCCTTTGTCCGCAACGAGCCGGACAAGGGCGCTACCGACGATGGCTGCGTCGGCGTGCTGAACAACGGCTTCAACCTGCTCCGGGCTGGAAATACCGAATCCGACTCCAACCGGTAGATTTGTGTGCGCTTTGATCAAAGCGACCCTTTCCGCCAGGTCCGAAACCATGTCGTTGCGTTCTCCGGTGACCCCCTCGCGAGAAACGTAGTAAATGAACCCGCTTGCGTCACGTGTGATGATGGGGATCCGGTCTTCAGGTGTGGTTGGGGCCACGATGAAGATGTTGTCGATGTGGTGTTTTTTGCAGGCCTGAACCATATCGGCGGCTTCTTCCGGCGGGAGATCGAGGGTAAGGATTCCGTCGATTCCAGCTTCAGCCGCCTTCTTGACATAGGTTTCCACTCCTTGTGACATCACCAGATTGTAGTAGGTGTAAAGGACAAGAGGCACCTGACTCTCAATTCTAAGGGCGCGCGCCATCTCAAAGACCTGATCGACCTTTGCGCCGTTGGCGAGAGCCCGTTCGGCAGCAAGCTGATTGGTCTTGCCATCCGCAAGCGGATCCGAGAACGGGACACCGATCTCGATGAGATCCGTGCCAGCTTCCACCAGCGCGCGGCAGATATCGATCGAGGTTGGCAGATCCGGATCCATGCCACAAATGTACGCGATAAAACGTTTGCGGCTTCGATCCTCAAAAAGTTTGGCGATTCGGCTCATGATATTACCATCTGATGCTATGTGCATCGCTTGACTAATGCCAAGCGGATTTCTCCAACGGTGAGTGGTTCGCATCCGCGGAAGGTCCAAAACCCGATACCACTCGGTTGCGCATCCTCCGGATGCGATGGGTGATGCGCATGGATTCCTGAGATGTGGGTATTTTGTTTTTGCCATTCGATGGCATCTGTTTTCAATGAACAGCCTCAACCCACCTTCAACATGACAACAATTTTGGAATCTGTCCGGAATGCCCGTGAATCCGGGGCTCTCCTTGCCTCGAGTGCTGCTGCGATCGAAGAATGGCTCTCAAGAAACTTCCTTCCTGATTGGGCGGTCGGGAGCCTCCGGGAGCTGGTCGATGCTGCCGAATGGGACGAGTTGAATAACCGCTTTTTCCAGAACATGACGTTCGGAACGGGTGGGATCCGGGGACGCACGCAGAGTACGAGGGTTACCGCGAGTGAAAGGGGAAGTGCATCCCCTGCGGATGCGCCTGAGCACGCCGGGGTGGGGACCAATCTGCTGAATGACTTCAATATCGCGCGGGCCACGATCGCCCTGTATCGCTACACAAAGGGATACCTGATTCGCGAAGGGCGGGATCACGAAATCCCGGGCTTGGTGATTGCCCATGATGTGCGGCATTTTTCGAGGCACTTTTGTGAGTTGTGCGCATCCATTTGGAGCCGCATGGGAGGAAACTCCTTCATTTTTGACGGGCCGCGATCGACGCCTCAGCTCAGTTTCTCGGTACGCTACCTCAAGGTGCATACCGGGGTGGTGATCACCGCGAGCCATAACCCTTACCATGATAATGGCTTTAAGGCATACTTCGAGGATGGGGGCCAAGTGGTGTCTCCACACGCGGAGGGAATTGTGGCAGAGTTTGGCAATGTAGCTCTCGAGGAGCTTCCATCCCTCCTGGAAAAAGATCTGAGCCGTGTGGTGGTCTTGGGAAAGAGTCCGGAGGCGGCCTATCTCGAGGCGGTGAAACGCTCTTTGATTAACAGCCGCATGATCGCGGAGCAGAAGCCCCACATCGTGTTCACTCCGATCCATGGGACAGGGGCGGTAACGAGTGTGCCCGTGATGCGGGAATGTGGTGCCATCGTGGATGTGGTTGAGGAACAGATGCGCATGGATGGAAACTTCCCGACCGTGAAGTCTCCGAATCCGGAGAACTCTGAGGCCCTGAGCATGGCGGTGGCCAAAGCCCGTGAGGTCGGGGCCGATCTTCTCATCGGAACAGATCCTGACTGTGACCGCATGGCAGTCGCTGTCAGGAACCAATCGGGCGAGTACGAGATCTTCACCGGAAACATGACTGGCGCTATCCTCGCCGAGTACCGCATCAGCCAATTGAAGGCGGCAGGGTTGATTCCTGCGCAAGGAAGTTCCCGCGCGGCTTTGATCAAGACATTCGTGACCACTCCACTGCAGGATCGCATCGCCGAATCCCACGGTTTGAAGGTGATCAATACGTTGACCGGTTTCAAATTCATTGGGGACAAGCTTCAGGAATACCAGATGAAGCTCGATGCGGCCATGAAGACGGAGGGTTTCGCTGTCGATTATGATCGCATGGCGCCTGCGAGAAAGCGTGAGCTGATGTTGGCCCACAGCACCTTTTATGTGTTTGGAGGCGAGGAGAGCTATGGGTATCTTTGCACGGATGATGTCAGGGACAAGGATGGCAATGCCGCAAGTTTGGCTGTGGTCGAAGTCGCAGCATATTTGAAGTCTCAGGGCAAGACGCTCATCGATTACCTGGATGCGATCTATGTGAAACATGGGCTTTATCTCGAGACGCTGGGCAATGTGTATCTGGAAGGCGCTGCGGGAGCTCAGAAGATCCGGAACATCCTGAAATCCTATCGGGAATCTCCGCCGGCATCCATGGGCGGTGTTCCTGTGTCCAAAATCACCGATTTCGGAACAGAGACCTTGCGCGATGCGGATGGGAAGGAAATCCCGAAGCAGGATTTCTATTTGGTGGATCTTGCGAATGGCTATCGGTATGCGGTTCGGGGAAGTGGAACCGAGCCGAAGATCAAGTTTTATGTTTTCGGATACTCGGCGGTTGCGGACCTCGATTCTCTGCCGGAAGCGAAGAGGAAGACCCGTGTAGAGATTGAGGATATGCGGAAAGCGATCGAAGCCGATGCGATGACTCGTGTCTGAAACCGTTAATTCTTGCTCGCATTTCCAAAAAAAACCGCTAGCTTCCTCTTCTGCTTGGGTGCTTTGTACTCAGCTCGGGGGGAGTGATTGCGCCATCAGTTCTCCCGTGTTATCCTAAAAGGCGATTCTCACGAAGTTACTGATCAGATTATGGACATCTATGTTGGCAATTTGCCATATGACTTGGACGAAAGCGCTCTGCGTGAAGTCTTTACGCCCTATGGCACCGTGGACAAGATCCACGTCGTATTCGACAAAATATCAGGAAGATCCAAGGGGTTTGCGTTTGTCTCGATGCCTAATGGAGACGAAGCGCAAAAGGCAATTGAAAGCGTAGATGGAACCGAAATCGCGGGTCGCGCGGTCAAGGTGAACGAGGCGCGTCCAAGGGAACAGTCCCCTGCCGGTGGTGGTTTTGGTGCACCCCGTCCTCCCCGTCCGTTCAACCGTGGTGGCAGCGGCGGCGGTGGCAGCCGTGGACCTGGTGGTGGTGGCGATCGCCGTGGCGGTTTCAACCGTGGCGGTGGCGAATACCGTGATTCCCGTGGCGGCGGAGACTCCCGTGGTGGAGATCGTCGTGGCGGATACTGATGCCTGAGCGCTGATCAGCGTCTCTGAATTTTCGAGCCGGAACCTTAGACAAGGTTCCGGCTTTTTTTGTGTCCGGTAGTCGGCGAAAGGATTGGATCCGATGGCGGATTCCCACATCAGAATCACGATTCAGCCATAGGCATGCCGACGGCTCCATAGCCGCGAAAAGCCAGTTGGGATCGGACTTGTGGGGAGCTGGTCGAAAGCATTCCGTTCTTTTCTGAACTCAGAGGCAGCTTTGCCGGTTGGGATTCTGCCCTTACTCTACTCGCTTGCGGCTCTAAACGGAATCATCCAGAATCCGTAGCTGTATTCTTTCTCGAGAAGCCTGTATGGATCGTGGGGAAGCGCACCCCAGGAGTTATCCCCGCCGACTCCCATCTGGCGGTGAGAGATGACCACCTCGGTGAGGTTTTTGAATGGAACATCCGGCAGATGGGTTACCCTTTGATCGAAGTCGTCTTCGAGGTAATGATGTGCGTTGAATTCGATCAGAGGATCTCCGATGAAACGAAGTCCTGCTCCACCTGCATTCCGGATTTCCGCCCAGCGCACCTCCGTTTTGTTCCCGTTTTCCTGAGGCCGGATGTAGGGAACAAACTGGTCCATGACAGACCCTGAATAGAACCCGACGAATGCGCTGGATTTCCGGTCGATGTATGATTCGTGTGGACCTCTTCCATACCATGCAAGCTGATCGAATGATCCGGGCATGGTCAGCTTCATCCCGACGCGGGGTAGTTCAACGGGCGCGTTTTCTCCCAGCTTGATTGTGGACTCCACGCGGACGCTTCCGTCCGGATGGACGATGGTGCGGACGGTCCCTGTTGAGTCGGCTCCCGGAATCCTGAACGTTGCGAGAACCGTGACTTGTCCGAGTGTTTCGAAAGTCTCAACGGCGGTGAGTTCGCGCTTCGAAGATGCCGTTTTCCATGGCGCGCAACGATCGGGCATCTTGTTCCCAACATCGTTGTCATTGGGTATGCGCCAATAATAGGGGGTCATGTCCATCCTGAGCAGGGAAACCCCGTTGACAACGTAATCCCTGAGGTTTCCGGTAGCCCGGTCAAAAATCATGGTGAATCCATCGCCGGATACCGATATTCCCTCGTAGGTATTCTTGTATGTGAGGCTGGTGTTGGATGGGCGTGGAACCCACACCGGGTTTACACCGGCGCTTTGCACCTGGATTTGTTCCTGTGCGACGATGTGTCCGGCTGGAATTGCCCGACTGAAATCTTTGGTTTTTGCTGTGAACAATACGAAGTATTCTGTTCCGGACTTCATGGATTCAAAATCGAGGGGTAGTTGGACCTTTATGTCACCTTGCGGAGCCAGTCCATCCGGTAGTTCGACATTTCCGCTCGCAATGACAGTCCCCTCTTTGTGAAGTTCCCATGTGATTGAATAAGCGGAGAGATCCGTGAAAAAGAAGCCATTCAGAATCCTGAATGTGTCTCTGCTTCCGGGGACAGGCTGAAAGCGGATGTCCTGATGCACCTTCTTGACTTCCCATGCGCCTGGTTTCGCGCTCCGATCCGGGAACACAATGCCGTTGGTGCAGAAGTTTCCATGGCTGGGTGTGCCGGACGGACCGAAATCTCCTCCATAGGCCCAGTACTCAATGCCTGTCGGAGAGCGCTGGAGAATCCCTTGGTCGACCCAGTCCCAAATAAAAGCACCCTGAAGGTTGGGGTAGGCATGGATTACATCCCAGTAGTCCTGAAGGTTGCCGGTGCTGTTGCCCATTGAGTGGGCGTACTCACACAGGATGAGGGGCCGGTGATCGCCCTTTTCCGCGAAGGCCCGGATCTGATCGATACTGGCGTACATCGGCGCGACGATGTCGGTCGCAGGTTTGGTCCAAACGGGTTCGGATTGCACGGGTCTTGTTGGATCCGTGTTCTTAATCCACTGGTAGGCTTCCTCGAAGTTGGGACCTTCTCCAGTCTCATTTCCTTGCGACCAAATGATGATGCTGGGGTGATTCCGGTCGCGTTCGATCATGTTGCGGGTGCGGAACATGACCGCTTCCTTCCATTCCGGATCGTGGGTAACCGGAGAGACCCCGAGGTTGTAGTAATCTTCTGCAGGAGTGTAGGTCATGAGTCCGTGGGCCTCAATGTTCGCCTCATCGATCACATACATTCCGAGTTCGTCGCAGGCCTGGAGAAAAAAGGAATCCGGAGGATAGTGGCTGCACCTGACCGCGTTGATGTTGTATTGCTTCATCAACTGGATGTCGCGGATCATTTCCTCTTCGGATACCACATGCCCTTTGCTGTGGTTGTGTTCGTGGCGGTTGACTCCTTTGAGAAGGACCGGCATTCCGTTCACCAGCAGTTGGGAGTTGCGGATTTCAACCCTTCGGAACCCGACTCTGTGGGATGTTGTGTGTTGGAGTGATCCTGATTTCAGGGTGATGAGCAGGTCATACAGGTTGGGTTTTTCGGCGCTCCATGCCTTGACGTTGCCGAGCACCTTCTCTACAAACGCTTCCCGTTGTTCCCCTGATTCGAGCAACATCTCCTGAAATGTTTGATACACGGTTTGCCCGTTGGAACGATCAATCAGTTCCGCTTCGAGACGTGCATCAGCCGATGTGTCCCTGGAGTTCCGGATATTGATTTTGACTGAGAGCTGTCCTTCGTCCCCGGAGGGTTCGAGACCGGCGGAGATGACGACGTTGCGTATGGCAACCTTCTCCCGCGCCATCAGGCGGACGTCCCTTTCAATTCCGCTGAAACGCCACATGTCCTGATCCTCGAGATAGCTGCCTGAGCTCCACCGGAAAACCTCAACTGCCAGTCTGTTGCCTCCGGGTATCAAATGTGCCGATATATTGTATTCAGCGGGAGTCTTTGAGTCTTCTGAATAACCCACCCATTGGCCGTTAACCCAGACATTGTAGGCTGAATTGACTCCTCCAAAATGGAGAATCACGTCGTGGTTCTTCCATTCGTCCGGTATTGAGAATTCGCGGACGTAACAACCGACCGGATTGTAGTCACGGGGGGCTTTCGGATGAAGATTCTCAAAGGGGAATCCATAATTCACATAAATGGGAACCCCATAACCTTGCATCTGCCAGTCACCGGGAACTGTGATGCTGTCCCAACCGGATGTGTCGTATCCGGTCTCGTGAAATCCGATCGGACGATCTTCCGGCTTTCGACTCCAATGGAAGGCCCATTCTCCGTTTAGGCTTACGATGAAGGGGGATCGGTCCGGGTCACCAGTTAGAGCTGTGTCGCGGTCGGCGAACCAGTGGAAATGGGTGCGGTTGGGCTCGGCACCAATCCGGCAAACGGCCGGAGCGTCCCAATGCTCGGCCGGAGCATTTGCGGACAGCGTTTTCCCAATGCCGCAGATGCTCAGCACAACGTAAAACGAAAGTGACGTAAGGAGGGTGAGGGATCGGGTTTGTTGCATGGTTTTGCCAGGGTGGGTAGGTCGGTGACTCTTATCTGATGAGACGAATCAAACACATGATACTCTATGGAGACCCAATGTGAAGACTAGAAGAGTGATCGGATTGCCATTTCGAGCGCTTGGAACCGATGCAACCAAGGCACAGGGTCCTCCCGCGGAATGAAGGGGCTGATGTATAGCGCAAGAAAGCAAACATTGGAAAATGCCGCGATCACAAGGATGGCAAGGGCCGGAGACAGGATCCGTTTGTTTTCGCAGAATTGCAGCAGAAATCCACCTCCAATCATCGCGAAGAACACCAGAAAATCGAAGGCCCGTCCCCCGAATGCGGAGCCGAAGGCGGGAAGGTGCCATGCTGCGTTGATATAGATGATGGCTGCGGCGGAGAGGACCCAGCTGGTTGGAAAACGTTTGCGGAAAGTAACCCACAGCAGGGTTATCAGGCATGGAAGCAACAGCGGATGCCAATTGAAGAATCCGTGGTGGCTCGACCATAGTGACGTGTAGAAGTCAGGTTGCAACCAGTTGAAGCCCTCCCCTTCGTAGCTGTAGACCAACCACTTCCCATACAGGTGTTTCCATGCCAATGCCTGGGGGAGCAGGCCCATCGCCAATCCGGTCGAGGCCAGGGTTAACATCTTGAATCGAACAGACCATTTCAAGGTGTGATGGCGAAGCGCCTGGACCATCATGAAGAAGGGAAGCGCAAGATACACGATGGCCGGAGGGCGGACGATGATCAGGAGTCCGGCGAGTAGCCCGATGCAGAAGGTGGCGCATAGCACGGTGCGATCCGCCTGATCCAGTTCCCTGACTCTGTCCAGAACTCTGAATGCCAGCCAGACCAAAACCGCACACAGGAAGAACACGCTTCCGTGCGCCATGGAAATCCGGGCGGTTTGATAGTAGAGAAGGGGACTGCACAGCCAGACTCCCAGCACGGCAATCCATGCGAAGCGCCTGTCCACCCAGCGTAATGCCAGTCTGTGTGAGAGAATGAGGCTTGTTGCTGTTAAGCACAGATGCCAAAGAAGGATAGAAAGCTGATAAGGCGGACCGTAACCGTCCGCAGTCCAGAGTCCAGCCTTGCCCAGTAGGTGGGCTGCAAGATAGGGCGGCAGACTCAGGATGGCCCATCCGATGGTGAATTTATTCGGTAATTTCCCAAGCCCGGTTTTGTTGTAACCAAGCATGACATCCTTGCCCTCCTGGTCCAATAGAGGTGACTCCCTGAATCCACTGTTGAAATCGAGATCTCCGTCCACGACAAGGCGTTTGAGCCAGAGGTAGTATGATGCGTCATCCACCCCTTGAATCAGCGGCTCATAAGATGTTTCCGAGAAGAGATGATATCCCTTGGTGATGACCGTCATCAGGGTGGCTCCAGTGGCGAACAGGATCAGAGCTAGCATCCAACCGGGATGGAGCGGGGAGGGTATGTCAGACGGTTCACGCATCTTGTGCAGGAAATCCCATACGCAGGGATGATGTCTCCGGTCAAAACAAAAAGCGATCATGCCTGTTGATCCACGGGACATCGATTCATCCTTTTGCCTTGCAGAAAAGAACTTGAGGGAATGCGGTGACTGTGATTCGATCACGAATCTTGCATCAAGCCGTCATCCGACCAGACCACATGAAAGATGTGTGCTTTGGGGTTAGTTTTGCGAAGTAAGTCAATTTGTTCATGAACTCCATTAAAGACCCTGTAGAACTCCGTGAGATCTATTCCAATCGGTTTGATGGCATGATGGCTTATCGCATGAAGGTCTGGAAGGTGTTATGCGGGACTTTTTTCAGCCGATTCGTGCATAGGGATGCCATGGTTTTGGACATCGGTGCGGGATACGGGGAGTTTATTAATAACATGGTCTGCAAAGGCAAATATGCCATGGACCTTAATCCCAACACAGGGAAGAATGTTCACTCTGGAGTGAGTTTTATCGAACAGGACTGCAGCGAGACATGGCCGCTTGATGACGACAGTCTTGATGTCGTGTTCACGAGCAATTTTTTCGAGCATCTTCCGGACAAGGGAACCTTGCGTAAAACCCTGATTGAAGCGCACCGTTGTCTCAAGCCGGGGGGGAAGCTCATCGCCATGGGACCGAACATCAAGTATGTTCCGGGAGCCTATTGGGATTTTTGGGACCATTTTTTGTGCCTCACCGACCTATCCCTCAGTGAAGCATTGATGAACAACGGATACGACATAGAGAAAAGGATTCCTCGCTTTCTTCCCTATACGATGGTCAATCAGCCTCAGTATCCGGTCGGTTTGCTGCGCATATATCTCAGCTTCCCGATTCTATGGAGAATCTTCGGGAAACAGTTCCTCGTTGTGGCTTCCAAACGATCCAAGCGCGAATAAGGCCGGGCGCCTCCGGCCCCCCGATGTCTGAATTGGCGCTAATCCGCGCTCTGTCGTTGGTATATGGCGGGAAAACCTGGTGGCTTTCCTGTTGAGATGGTGCGAATGGGAGATGAGCCGGTATCATTTGATTCCCGCTCCCACCGCAGCATGGATGATTGCATTTTGCAGCCTTCACAAAAAAACAAAAAGGCACCCGTTTGTGGGGTGCCTTTTTGCAGAAAACGGGAATTGTGTTTCCGATGTGCGATTATCAGGCGGGAATCAGGTGCTGGACTGCGGCCTTCTCATCGAGAAGCTCTGCAACCGTAGCATCGATCTTGGAGCGGCTGAATGCGTTGACAGGAACCCCTTGAACGATCTCCCATTTGTTTCCGCTCGAGCGGATCGGGAAAGAGGCGATTAAGCCCTTTTCGATGCCGTAGCTTCCATCGGAGCACACGCACACGCTATGCCAGTCGCCATTCGGCGTTTCGCCTGTGAGGGAACGGACAGTGTCGACCACGCCGTTTGCTGCGGAAGCAGCGGATGACAGACCGCGAGCCTGGATGATGGCCGCGCCTCTCTTCTGAACGGTCGGAATAAAGGTGTCTTTCAACCAGGCTTCATCCGTGATCAGATCCTGAGCTGGATTTCCGTTGATACGGGCGTTTGTGAAATCGGGATACTGGGTGGCAGAGTGATTGCCCCAGATTGCCATGTTGGTCACAGCCGAAACCTGCACTCCTGCCTTGGTGGCGAGTTGAGCTTTTGCCCGGTTTTCGTCCAGACGTGTCATCGCAAACCAGCGCTCGGAAGGGATTCCACGAGCGTTGTTCATCGCGATGAGGCAGTTCGTGTTGCAAGGGTTGCCCACGACCAGGATCCGGACATCGGAGGCGGCATTCTTTTCGATTGCCTGTCCCTGTCCCGTGAAGATCTTCCCGTTGATACCGAGGAGGTCATTACGCTCCATTCCAGCTTTGCGGGGAACGCTTCCCACGAGCAGCGCCCAATTCGTGTCCTTGAAGCCTTCGTTCAGATCGCTGGTGGCAACAATGTTCGTGAGCAAAGGAAATGCACAATCCTCAAGCTCCATAACGACACCCTTAAGGGCATCCATTGCGGGTGGGATTTCAAGAAGGTTCAGAGCAACCGGTTGGTCTGGTCCAAACATGCTTCCCGATGCGATTCGGAATAGGAGTGAGTAGCCGATTTGGCCGGCGGCACCTGTGACTGTTACGCGGATGGGTTTCTTCATACGCCGCGAAGCTAGATAGAAGGATATGCGGTTGCCAACAAAATCCGAACGGATCACGACGAATTTCCTCCGGTTTAACCGGATTTTTGCGAATCGATCCGGATTATCCGTTGAAAATTACGGAGCTGTTCGCCCGGACATGGGCCGAAAATGGATGCAGCTCCGGATTTCAAGGGATTTTTGCGGCAAATGAAGAAGCTCGGCCGTCGTTTCCCGTATTTGATTGGCCGACGCAACCATCCATCAAGCCAGTTTCTGATAGGCGTCAATCAGGAGTTGCTCTGTGCTTTCCCATCCCAGGCACGCATCGGTGATGGAAACTCCGTAGCGCAGTGTCGAGGGATTCCCCTTCAGGCTTTGGCTCCCTTCAAACAGATTACTCTCGAGCATAAGTGCCTTGATTGCCGAATTTCCCGACGTTCTTGTCGAGAGGACTTCCCTGAATACCATTGGCTGGGCGTCGGCTTCCTTGCCGCTGTTGGCATGGCTGCAATCAATGGTAATGGAAGCCGGGAGGTTTGCCGCGGAGAGTTTTTTCAGGCAAGATTCAATATCTGCCGCACTGTAGTTTGGCCCCGAGTCACCTCCCCGGAGAATGATGTGGCAGAACGGGTTTCCGTTGGTGGAAATCTCTGAGGCAAGGCCGGACACATTGATTCCCATGAATGTCATCGGCTGGGAGGCTGCCTTGATAGCGTTGATAGCTGCTTCGATATTGCCGGATGTCGTGTTTTTGAAACCCATAGGCATCGATAGTCCGGATGCCATCTGCCGGTGAATCTGGCTTTCGGTGGTCCTTGCTCCAACCGCTGACCAGCAGATGAGATCCGCAATATACTGAGGAGTGATCGGATCGAGTAGTTCAGTGGCGGTCGGCAATCCGATGTCGATCAAGTCCCGCAGAAACGACCGTGCTTTGCGTAAACCAAGATCCAGACTGCAGGATCCATCCAGATTCGGATCCATGATCAGACCCTTCCATCCAACGGAGGTCCTCGGTTTTTCAAAATACGCCCGCATGACAATCATGATCCGGTCGTCAATTCGATCTGATAGAGCTTTCAGGCGCCGGGCATACTCCAGTCCGGCAATCGGATCGTGGATCGAGCAGGGTCCGACAATCACAAGGAGACGTGAGGATGATCCAAACAATATGTCCACGATCTGATTGCGCCACAGGCTGACTCTCTCCGAAGCTTCATCCGTCGTGGGAATACTCTGACGAATATCGATTGGAGTTGGTAGCGGCTGGTATTGCCGGACATTGATATCGAATACCGGATGCATGGTTTTGTGGATGATAGATGGATAGTGTGGCTGATGCTGTGGTTCCGGAGGTGCGGGTAACTCTTGTTGAAAGGACGTGAGGTTGCGCTCTCCAGCACTGGTTCAATCGTGGATCCTTTGAGACAAAAGCCTCTGGAAATCATTTCCAGAGGCTTTTAAGATTCCAGGGAGAGTGAAAAAGAATCAGGACTTGGATTTCTTCTTTTTCTGATCCACCCATCGCGCGATCTTCTGGATCGTCCAATGCTCTTTGACCCCTTCGACTTCGACATCCACGGTTTGTCCCACCTTGCCGCCAAGCAGGCTCTTACCAAGAGGAGTCTTGTAGGAAATGATGCCGTTATCCGGATCGCCGTCCCATGCTCCAAGGATGGAGTAGCGCTGGGTTTTTCCAGAGCTGCCTTCTTTAAGTTCGACGATTGATCCCACCGACACCATTTCTGCTGTCGCATCGGTAAAGTCGGTTACCCTGGCTTTGTTCAGATCCTGCTCCAGCTGGGCTTTTCTTGCCATGAGAGTTTGTTGATCCTCACGTGCCATTTTGTATTCGGCATTTTCACGAAGGTCTCCGTGCTCCCGGGCAACTTCAATGGCTTTTTTGTTCTCCGGAATTTTCTTCGAAACGAGCACATCGTACTCGTCTTTACGCTCACTGTAGCTGGTCTGCGACACGAGAAAGAAGTCGTCGCCTTTATCTTCGGAGGTGTCGCGTACCGCGATAAGGCTCTGAATGGAGGAAAAAACGCGGATGAAACGCACTAGAAGCGACTTTTTGGTCAGGTCTTCGAAGCCCTGATTCAGCATGAGTGTCTGGGCAAGATCCCGCGCTGTTTCTTCCGTGCACAGACTGAGAATGTCGGGAATGATTTTGTCGTCATCCGTGATTGCATCGGCCAATGGAATCCGGCGCGCACTCGCGTTCTGGAGTGATTCAAAATCAATTGCAAAAAAGATGGCCTTCAACAAGCGGGGGTTGATGAAAGGCTCAACGAGATTAGCATACCTGCGGCTGGCCCGGTTTTTTAGCAACCAGAGAAGGATGGGTCCACGGATGGTTTGGTCGTTCAGCCAACGATCGAAGGACTTGGCCAGAAGCTCTTGCCGCTCCCGCTCAACCATGAACTGTATCGCTTCGTTACAGAGTTTTCCATCGCTGTGACGGATAACGGAAATGATCACATCCTCCCACTTGTCTGGATACACCCGGGTCAGCAGGTCGAGGAAACGCGGATAGTAGCTGGTAGGAAGCCCTTCGGCGAGACCGACAAGGTCCTCTTCGCTTTCGCGGATGATGGAAGCCGAAGTTGGAGCCAGGCTTTCCACGTCCGCCTGAGTATCGCGGGCCAGGTCGTTTCGCACCCACACGCCATGGAGCCGCTCGGCACGATTGAGAACCCGGGTTTCAATGATGGCATCCGTGAGCGTTTTGAGGACGTCCGGCAGGTATTTTTTCAGGTCAGTCTTGTCGTTGGATAGAGCAAAGAGCCGCTCTGCCAGGAGAACCTTTTGCTTCGACTGCTGGGTCGCGTAGAACTCCTCCATGATCTCCTCTTCAGCCGTGATCGGTTCATCCCGGAGTTCAAAGCAATCAGTCTTTTTGGCGGGGACTCCAACCTTGGGTTCCTTGATCAGAAGCTTCTTTGTGGCTGTCCACCATTTGCGGGCCTTGGTTTCGTCCATGAGGTAGCTCAGCTGACGTTCGATTTCGATCGAAGTGGCCTTGCCTTCACTACAACCCGTAAGAATCGCGATGACGATTTCCACAGGTCTTTTTTTGAGCATGTCCGCCACAAGCTCAGGCTCCTTGCGGGACTTGACGAGGATGTGGTTTTCCGGAAGAACTTCCAGCTTGCCCACGCAGAACGCCGGATCCATCGGGTGTCGTTTCTTGCCCTTCTCGAAATCAATGATCAACCGCTTTTGCGCAGCGTCATACTCAATGATTTGTCCGAATCCCCAACTGCGGTGCACGCAGTAGGATCCACTTTTCATGGCCGACAACTCGTTCCTCGCCCCTGCGAGTTTGGCGTCGCCCTTGATTAGATCCTCGATAGCCCGATCGTTCATAATAATATTGCAGTCTGTTTCCAGATGAGCCGATGATTATTCAATACTTTTTGGACTTGCTGCAAACTCTTTTCTTGAGGAAGGCATTCTCTTTCTGTTTGCAATGGCTTGATATGGGCTCAGCGGGAGGTCGAAACGGGTGCCAAGAATCTTACTAAAAACCAATGCTTCCAGAAAAACAACCATCCGATCCCGCCGGGGAATCCTCCAACCGAAAAGATCATTCGCACCGTGCGGACGTTGCTTGGCGGCATACGGTGGATCGCATTGCAGCTTTTGAGAATCGTTTGGCGACCCGGTCCGGAGCGGCGGGTGAAAGCTGGGCGCTGGATGGCGATGACGCTTCCTACCGCTTGTTTGCGGGTGTGGTCCGTCATCACGCTTTGTTGTCCCATTTTTTGGAGCAGTCTGTGAAACGGGCACCGAAAGCGAGGCTGAAAGCGGCTTTGATGCCATCGATTTTCGAGCTTTACGAGAACGTGGGAGATCCGGGCAGGGTGGCGAGAATTGTCCACCATGCGGTTGAGATGATCCGGCGTGAGTTTTCTGCCCGTGAGGGCGGTTTTGCAAATGCGGTGATGCGCGGAATCGCCTCCGGGATGCCCGGGATGCTGACAGGTTTGGAAATCCGGAAACAGTGGGATATCCTCTATAGTCACCCGGAGGCGTTGATCAGTCGATGGGTGGCCTCTTTCGGAGAGGATCGAACGCTTGACTTGTTGAAGTGGAATCAAGGGGTTCCGGAGTTGTATGTAAATGATGTCGCAGGAACACTAATTGAAGTCCTTGGAGCGTCCGCTTCGGTTGTTTTGGAGGCGACCGGATGGGATGGGTTCCATCGCATTATCCGATCCGGTCCGGTGGCAATTCCTGAGTTGCTTCGTCAGCGCTTGTATATTCAGGATCCTTCGACTGCAGTGGCTCCATCGTTGATGGGTGAGGGGTTGCGTGGTCGTTTTTTGGATGCTTGTGCGGCTCCCGGAGGCAAACTGGTACACCTTTGGAAGCAATTGGCGGCCGGGGATGATCAGAGTCGGATTGTGGCGGTGGATCGGGACGAACGCCGGGTCAGGCTGATCCGCCAGAATGTGGAGCGGCTCGGACTGGATCGTGTGGAGTTGGGCTGTGTGGACTGGGGCTCCGGAAATTGTCCCTTTGACAATGATTCTTTTGATGGGGTGTTGGTAGATGCGCCATGCTCGAATTCCGGAGTGATTCAACGCCATCCGGATGTCAAATGGAGGTTGGGCGAGGTGGATTTTGTCCGCATGCCTGCCATTCAAGGGCGGATTCTCGACGCGGTATCCCCTCTGGTTAAGCCGGGCGGTCGCCTGGTCTACAGCACCTGCAGTATTGATTCCGCGGAGAATGAAGGCGTGGTTGAGTCTTTTTTGAGCCGGCAGAAACTTGGCTTTCGCTTGGTCCGTGGGGTTTCCCTTTTCCCTCCTGATTCCGGAACGGATGGTGTGGGCGCTTTCTTACTCCAGCGCGATTGAAGGGGTTCCGGCGATTCTAAGGCAACCCAACCGGATACTACTATTGCGTGAGGAAATCGTTCGCTGGCGACTATTGGTTTTGCGGTTTATGGACAACTAGCATGACCGATGTTCCCCAGGGGAGGCGAATCAAGCTATTGATCCTGTGTTCCATGGAAAGAAGCCATATCATCATTCGAGACACCATGGCGCCGGGCAGCGCCGTCTGAGCCATTTTCTTTGAACGGATTCTGTTGATTTTGGCTATGATGAATTTCGGAAAAAAGAGACTTGGGAAAAGGTATCTGCATTCAATGATCAGACCTGAGTCTTCAAAAAGGCGTCGGATTGACCCGCGGGTATATCTCCTCCAGTGGTGATTGATCACATCATGCTGATCCCAGAGTGTCATGAAGGCTGGTACTGTCAGAATGAGTCGGCCTCCGGGTCTAAGAATCCTCATACAGTTCCGGGCAAAACTGGTATCGTCTTCCACATGCTCTATGACATCCAATGCAGTGACCAGATCGTAGGATGAAGAATCGGGATAATGATCCGATAATGGATTCTTGCTTATCCGGGTTCGATGCGGATTGGATTCTGAGATCAGATTGGAGTCGGTCTCCAGTCCGAAGCACTCACCAAATGACGAGAATGCATCAAAACTCAGCCCATCACCACACCCGACATCCAGTATCCGTATTGATTGATTGCCCAATGTTGATGTGTATTTACGGATTGTATCGACCACAATCTTTTCGCGCGTTCTCCACCACCAATGATGGTTATATAGGCTCGCATATTCGGCTCCATATTGTGGATCCATATCTTGTTTTCTGTCTGATTATGATTGGAGGTTAATTTTGGTATCAAACCCAATTGTGGTGTAAATAATGTAATCAGAACGCTTTAGTGTCTGCTCATAGGCGCGATAGACATATTCTCCGACTATTCCCGTAGAAAAAAGATGGATGCCGCTGAGAAACCAGATAGAAATCATTAGCGACGGAAACCCTTTCGGATTATCCACTGCAAAGGCCAGAAAAAAATATAAGACAGCGACAAGCAAAGCAATGGATGAAAATGCCAATCCTAGGAACTGAACAATTTTAATCGGAAGTGAACTAAACCCGAATATCCCGCTATAGGCAAGCTTGACCAATGCCTTGAATGAGTATTTGGTAACGCCTGCGAATCGGCCGGATCTTTCGTACTCGATGCCTTTGTGCTTGAAACCCACCCAGGATCTGAGTCCTCTCATAAAACGGTGGTTTTCCGGTTGGCTGTTGATCGCATTGACGACATTCTTTTTCATGCAACAAAAATCTCCCGCATCCAGTGGTATGGAAATGTTGGAGACGAGTCCAAGGATCCTGTAGAAGCCCCAATAGCACAGGCGGCGCATGATGTCTTCTTTTCTTTTGCGCCTCACTCCGTATACTACATCCGTGCCAGCTCGGAGTTCAGTAACCATTTCTGATATCAGTTCCGGTGGGTCCTGAAGATCAGCATCCATTATTGCAACCATGTCTCCCGCCGCGTGGATCAGTCCCGCGGAGACGGCGGCTTGATGGCCGAAGTTTCTGGAAAAGAATATTGCCTTGAACCGTGGATCCGACGCACATATCCGTCGGATAATATCATCGGAGCCGTCTGTGCTGCCGTCACTGACCAACACCACCTCAACCTGACAGGGAGTCAGATGGTCAAACAACTCCACCAGTCTTGAATGGAGCTCTTCAATGATCTCTTCTTCGTTGAAAACCGGAATCACGATTGACAGCATTTCTGATTCTTCTGGCATGACAGCCTGTGATGGGGGCTGCGGACGGTTTTGTCAATGTCTGTTGGTGTTCACGACAAACCATGTTGAGACTTGTGGTCAGTTGGAAACAGAAAAGCCACGGAACCGGAAATCGGAATTGACTCCACCCGCAGATAGCTTTGCAAGTAGCAAGCCATGTATAGGCTTATCCCGCTTTTTGCTCGTTGTATCTAATCCTAACTGTCCGCCCAACCGATACCAGCTGAGATCGTGTCATGAATTCATTGTATATTTGGTTTGCCGGAATGATTCCGGTTTTTGGCCTCATTATCTACTATATCTGGAGAGTTTTTGAAGGGATGGAGGGGAGATCCCGCTACGCTAAGGTGCTAATCTTTTTGTACCTGCTGCTGTTAATTTACTCCAGGAGTTTTTCATTGTTGGTCCCATATCCGTTCAATCCGGATGAGGCTCAGTATGTTGCTCAGGCGATGTTGTTTTTGAAAGATCCCATTCCATGGACCCATGTAGACTCGACAACTGGCGGTCCGTTAGGGACTTACGTGCTTCTGATTCCATCCTTGGTGGGTTTTGAGCCGGGCTACCTGTCGGCCCGAATCATCGCGATACTGTTGATATGGGGATCCTGTGTTTATGGTTACAGAACGATCCGCTTGTTTTTGGCGGATTCGTGGGCCGCAGTTGTGACTTTGGTTCCGATACTCTTTTGGGCCTTCCCTCCAAATTCAGATTTTATCCACTACTCGAGTGAGTTGGTGCCTGTTTTTTTGTTGAGTGCTTCGTTTTACTACCTGGTTTCGGCATATTTGGAAGAAGAACGTTTTGATCGACTATTGGTGTCCATTCTCTTGGCCAGTCTGGTGCCGTTTGCGAAGCTTCAGGCGGTGGTCATAGCCTTGCCGATCGCGTTCATTGGGGTGTTGTGTTGCTTGCAAAGGAGCGGAATTCACAGGTTTTTGCACCGTCTCCCATGGATAGCTTTGTCCGGGTTGGCTCTTCCGGTTTTGATCCTCTTGCCAGTGTTTTTGTCGGGAGGGTGGTCGGATTTTGTGAATTCCTACTTGGTATTGGGTTTTCAATATGGAGCGCCTAACAATGTGATTCGTGCGTTTGTGATAAATGCTTTCTTTCACTCCCCCGAATTGTTTCTCGCCGGTTTTGCACAAATCGGATTGATGATGTTTTTTCTTATCATAGGACTGGGGAAGGTGAGGAGCCCCGAATGCCGGAAAACGGGCCATCACCAATTGTTAAGGAATTTCAGATGGCCCATGATACCGGCAGTAGTCGTTTTTGTTGCATCGGCATACGCAATAGGAAAACCAGGCACCGGATTCTCTCATTATTGGCAGTTTATCTTGATCCCTTCGGCCGTTGTATCCGGGCTATTCATCGACCGTTTTGATAGTCGGGAATTTCCGTTCTTTTCCAAGATTCCCATCGTGGCATTGTTGGGCAGTTTTGTGTTTTCAAGGGTGTGGGTGTCTTTTTTCTTTTTCAATCTGGGAATGTTCAATCCAAATATCCATTATGGGGCCGATGCGCATGGTCATGCAGTAATTAGTTACATTAACGCGGAGAAACAACCTGGAGATCGAATGACGGTGTGGGGTTGGTTGCCCGATCTGTATGTGAAGACGGGCCTTGTTTCGGGCACGCGTGAGGTTTGCACTCCGTTGGTGATAACGAATGCGGAAAAAGCGTTTCCTTTTGTTTCGATAAATGATGAAATGAAACGCTACTATCAGGACCGGTTCATGAGCGATATTGAACGGTCAAGACCGGCTTATGTGGTGGATGCATGCTATCAGGGCAGTTTCGGATTCCAAGACAGGAGTTTCTCACCGGAGAGCTTTGCGTCTTTTTGGAGTTTTATCCGGGATCATTACGTGCTAGTTCTGGATACATCGACGGCGGAAACCGAGGGAATGCGTGTTTGGAGACTTCGGTGATCATTCCCGCGGTAAGACTGCATTTATCCATCAACTCTCGATCAGGACCTTGTCGATGTAGCGTCCGTTCATCAGGCGCAGAAGGGCTGAGTAACTGACTTTGAACTGGATAGTATCCCCGACCTTCAGTCCGTCCGGGCTGTCGCCGAGGTTGACAACAGTGATGTCACTGCTGGCTCCGGCGATTTGGTAATCCGGATGGACCGGAGTGAGTCCCGATACATCGGTATCGAGTTGTCCCAGAGTGACCAATGCCCGGTATCCTCTTTGGCCAGGAGTGAAGTCATCGCTATCTTGTGTGCTGGCAAACGGGCTGATGTCGGCGGTTTCGACCAGAGGGGTGAGGCTTTTTTCTTTGATTTCGGCAATCTCGGCTTCCACCCGAAGCACATCTTCCCTGAGTCCCGGAATGGTCCCACCATGGATCAGGTTGGTGCCCAGAAAAAGGCTTTCTCCGACACGGAAATGGTTGATCGATCTGGGAACCGCTTTTTCGATCAATAAAGGAAGCAGTGCGCTTGATCCTGCCGAAATCAAGGGGAGTGGGTGGTTGAATTTTAGCTCCAACAACTCCTTGTAGAGAACAAGCTGCATGAGCTGGTCAATGCTTGGTATTGCACCTGAAAGGCAGCCGAGGTTGGCGCCAATACCCACCACTTCGATGTGTTCGAGATTAAAAACCTGCTCATAGAAGCGGATAAGGGTGCCGGGTAGAATCCCTTCCCGCAAGTCACCGAGTTCGATCATGATGACGACTTTATGGATTTTTCCCTGTCGCTGGGCTTCCTCGTTGATTGCTTTGATGACACCGGTTTCGCTGTTCAGGCTGACTTCCGTCAGCTCAACAATCTCTTTCACTCTCGAAAGATGAGGGGGCCGTAAATACCAGCGTTCGGTTTCGGGCATAACCGCTGCGATAGTTTGAAGGTTCATTAGCCTGGATTCTCCCACCGATTTCACTCCGAATCCATGTAACGCTTTCAGGGTGTCTTCGTGCCCGCAGAGGACCTTGGTGACAACCGTCCAAGTGGCCCCATGTTCCCGAATCATTGAATCAAGCGCTTGGAGGTTATGCTGCAGTGCTTCCAGATGGATGGTTACCCTGTTCATCGTGTGAATCGCATTTCCGCGTATTTCGTCGAGAAACCGCTTCTCTCATAGAGGCGCTTGGCGGGGTTGTCGTATTCGACATGAAGGCAGACGTCACCTTCGGCGTGTTGCTTTGCCTCCCCGATCAGGCGCCCTCCGAGCCCTTTGCCCCTTAGGTCCTTGTGGACGGCAATGAAGAGCAGCAGGTTACCCGGGACGAATCCTTCCATTCCGGTTTTTAGCATCACCAGCGCGCCTTGAATGTTGGATTCTTCATGGGCAATCAGGACGAAGCCACCCTTGCCGGGATCATCCGACAGGGCATAATCAAGTCCTTTGCGGATATCCTGGGGCGTGTCTTCATAGGGCTTGAGATGGGTATGCAGGAATCCGGTCAATGAATCGAGGGAGATCCATTCCGGAAGGTCTCGAAGTGTCTGAATAAGGGATATGTTCATGTATCTGTTGACTTGGGCAATGCGGTTTGCGTAAAGGCGCAACAGCCGGTTTTATAAGCTGGCCTGATACGGTCACACGGGAGAATTCACCAAGGGGATTCCATGCCCGAATACTGTCTGAGATGGTGGGATGGGCTCCCAACGAAAAGGAAGCATCCCGGAGGTTAACATTGAATGCGAAAGACCCGGATCCTGAGATCGGGCCACTACCATAAGTTTGGAGTTAGGTTAAGCCCGAAGGTGGATCGGTCAACCCTCAAATAGCATTAGCGTTTTTTGCGGCTTGTCATGAACGGAAATAGTGTATTCCCGAATATTCCATGAATGCGCTGTCAGATGCCAAAGCTACCAGGTCCATGAGGATGCCGGCGGAATGGGAAAAGCAGGATGCGGTATGGGTTTCCTGGCCTTCCAATCCGGTCACATGGCCGGGTCGTATGGCGTTAATCTGGAAAAGTATGGCTTCGATGGTCGCCGCTATGAGCCGGTATGCAAAGGTGTGGATCAACGTTGCCCCCGCCCGTGTTGCTGAAGTGCGCTCCTTGCTTGAATCGCAGGACGGGGTTTGCATGGATAGGGTCGGTTTTTCGGGTATTCCCACCAATGATGCATGGTGCCGCGATCACGGTGCGACGTTTGTGCAGGATATTGATTCGGGAAAACTGTGTGCGCTGGATTGGGATTTCAATGCATGGGGTGACAAATATCAACCATGGGATGACGATAATCGGGCAGCGCGGGCCATGGCTGGCAAGCTCCACGTTCCTGTGCAGCGCAGTCCATTCCGGGGCGAGGGCGGAGGGCTGGAAGTCAATGGCTCGGGCATGCTTTTGTTAACCCGGTCGGTTTGGCTGAATCCGAATCGCAATCCAGGCGTCAGTTGTTCGGCAATCGAAGCATGGATGAAGCCCCGTATGGGTGTGGATCAGGTCTTCTGGTTCGATCAGGGCATGGAGCAAGACGACACCGATGGCCATGTGGACATGGTATGCCGTTTTGTGAGTCGATCCGCTTTGGTGATCGCGGTGGAGCGGAATCCACGTGGATTGCAGTATCGTGCCATGGAGGAGCTTCGTGAACAGGCCGAAAGCATCCGATTGCCTGGAGGAGGGCATCCTGATCTCTTGCCCTTGCCGCTGCCGGATGCTGTTTATGGGGAAGATGGACGGATTCTTCCTGCGACTTACGCCAATTTCCTGCCCATAAACGGCTTGGTTCTGGTCCCCCAGTATGGGCAGGAACGCAATGACGCAAATGCCATGGGAATTCTGGGAGAATGCTTTCCGGGAAAAGAATTGGTAGGAGTGGACTGCCGCGATTTCATTCGAGAGGGCGGTGCGATCCATTGCCTTACCCAACAGCAGCCGGCGCCGGTTCAATGAGGAAGAAGCTAAAGCACAGTCGCCTTCGAATCTTGTGTGCTTCCCGAGCAATGCCCTGTGTTAGGCTGCCTTAATAGGCCTTGGTTTCTGTTGGTCAGATCTCCTCAGATGTGGGTCTGAGAACGATCGAAGTGGTGATATCAGGCTCGAAAAAGCTCTTGCTTCAGGAATGCTCTTCAGGGGCATCCTTCTGGTCGGGATCGTAAATGTAACCGACTCCGTGGATGGTTCTGAATGAATTCAAGGTGATTCCACGCCGGGCGAACGCATCACGGATCTTGACGATGTATTGGTCGAGCGAACGGCTCTTTACATCGGCATGAATCCCCCAAACCGCATGAATGAGGTTTTTGCGGGTGAGGATCGTTCCCTGGTTGGCGTATAAATACGCCATGATTCCAAATTCCTTGCGCCCTAAGGCAGCCGTGACTCCATCCGGGAAAGTGATTTCAAGACGCTGGGTGTTGATGGTGGCACCGCAGAACTGGAATGGCTCCTCGCTGAGCTTGGAGGTCGGCGTCACCTTGTTGTCATGAGCGGTTTCCGCCCTTCTGAGGACCGCGTTTATGCGGGCCACGAGCTCGGCAAATGAGAATGGTTTTGTGATGTAGTCATCCGCCCCGGATTCCAATCCCCTGACTTTCTGGATTTCGGAGTCATTTCCAGTGAAGAAGATCACAGGAATATCCACCCCGCTTTTCCGCAACTCCTCGAGGAGGGTGAATCCACTCCCATCCGGAAGGTTCACATCCAGTAGCATGAGATTGGCGAAGTTTGTTTCAATGAAGCGTTTGAGATTCGACGCTCTGAAAAACACCTGGGTCTTCATGCCGGCCAGTTCAAGGTGTTCGGCGGTGAGGGTTGCCAGGGCCTTGTCGTCTTCGACTATGAGGATAAGGGGTTTGGATGAAGCGGTCATGGATGTAAAAAGTAATCGGAATAATTGCGGTAAGTTTAACAACAATTTTCGATAAACCTGAAGAATTCTTTTCGGAACACCATAAAAAGTGCTTGTTTTTTTGTCGGAAGCCCTATTCGGCTGTGTGTGCGTATGAGTGACGAAAAGCCTTTGTTGAAAATCGGATTCCCGAAAGGAAGCCTGGAGGAAGCAACGATTCGCCTGTTTGAGCGGGCGGGATACCGTATCACCAAGAGCTCGCGATCCTATCGTCCATCGATTGACGATCCTGAGCTCGATGGTCGCTTTATCCGGGCGCAGGAAATCAGCCGCTATGTCGAGAAGGGATTCTTTGACTGTGGGTTGACCGGTCAGGACTGGATCCGCGAGAATAACTCGGATGTGGTGGATGTCTGCGGGTTGGTATACAGCAAAGCCTCCGCAGTTGAATCCCGTTGGGTGATCGCGGTTCCGGAGGATTCTCAGATTCGCACCATTCAGGATCTGGAGGGCAAGACCATCGCAACTGAGCTCGTGCAATCGACCCGCCGTTTTCTTGAAGAGCGTGGGGTGAAGGCGGATGTGGAATTCTCCTGGGGCGCGACTGAGGTCAAGGTACCCGAGTTGGTGGACGCGATTGTGGATATCACTGAGACGGGGAACTCCCTGCGTGCCAATAAGCTTCGCATCCTTGAGACGATGTTTACGACCCACACGCGCTTTATCGCCAACAAGGCGAGCTGGGAAAACCCGGCCAAGCGTCGCAAGATCGAGAATCTGGCGCTGCTGCTGCGTGCCGCTCTCGAAGGCGAGGATAAGGTGGGGATTAAACTGAACGTCAACCGTTCAGGATTGGATAAGGTGCTTTCCGCTTTGCCGGCTTTGAAGAATCCAACGATTTCCCCCTTGGCGAATGGCGATTGGGTTGCCGTGGAAGCTGTGGTTGGCGAAAAGGTGATCCGTGATCTGATTCCGCTCCTCAAGGAGAATGGGGCTCAGGGGATCGTCGAGTACCCGCTGAACAAAGTGGTGCTCTGATCTGCTGTTCCGGGCTTTTTTCAGCACCCGCCGAGCGGTTCCGTATTGGGAATTCCGCGGCCATCCAAATCTTCCATACTTTGCATCGGAGCTCAATATTTGAGCTTGCACGATGCATGAGCTAAACTATGCTATTCCCCTTTTTCGCGTAATTGGCGAGGGAGATGTTCTCTCTTCGCCGGTTACAGGAACTATCACACTAACATCTAACAGTCCAACGTTTAACTAACCATTATGGGATCAATCATGGAAGAACTGCTCGCGCAGAGCAGGATTCAGCCTCTGGAAGAGGGAACCATCATTCAGGGGAAGATCACCGAGATCCGCCAAAACGAAGTCGTCGTCGACATCGGAGCCAAATCAGAAGGCACTATTCCCCATTCGGAGTTTCCCGATGTGGGTGAGTTGCAGGTCGGCTCCCAGATCGATGTTTTTCTCGAAAAACGTGAGGACAAAGATGGCAATCCGCTGATTTCATTCGACAAGGCCGAACAGAAGAAGAACTGGGAAAACATCCTCGCCAAGTGCGAAGAGGGTTCGATTGTGTCCGGTCGCGTGAAGGCCAAGGTCAAGGGCGGGCTGATGATCAGCATCGGGGTGGATTCTTTCCTTCCCTCGTCTCAGATCGACATCCAGCCTCCGAAGAATCTGGACCAGTACGTGGGCCAGACCTACGACTTCAAGGTGCTCAAGATCGACCTCGAGCGCAAGAACATCGTGGTTTCCCGTCGCGAGCTCATCGAGGAACAGCGTGCGGCCAAACGCCGCCAGCTTCTCGAGGAAGTCAAGCCGGGCGACCGTCGCCGCGGGGTGGTCAAGAACACCACCGATTATGGTGCCTTCATCGATTTGGATGGTCTGGACGGACTGCTCCATATCACCGATATGAGCTGGGGTCGCATTTCCCATCCGAATGAGATGGTGAAGACCGGTGAGGAAATCGAAGTCATGATCATCGAAGTGGACCGCGACAAAGAACGCGTGTCTCTCGGTCTCAAGCAGCTTAGCTCGAATCCATGGGATAAGATCGACGAAAAGTATCCAGTGGGTGCCAAGGTTACCGGTAAGGTGGTCAACCTGGTTCAGTATGGTGCATTTGTCGAACTTGAGGAAGGCGTTGAAGGTCTCGTTCACGTGACCGAAATGTCCTGGACCAAGCGGGTGAACAAGCCCAGCGAGATCCTCAAAATCGGCCAGGAAGTCGATGCGGTTGTTCTGGGTATCCAGAAGGCCGAACAGAAGATTTCGCTCGGTCTGCGTCAGCTCGAGGAAAATCCGTGGGATATGGCCCGCCATAACTACCCGGTGGGTGCCCGTGTCCGTGGTAAGGTTCGCAACCTCACCTCCTATGGTGCATTTGTTGAGCTTGAAGAAGGTATCGACGGTATGGTTCACGTCTCCGACATGAGCTGGACCCGTAAGATCAATCACCCGAGTGAGATGGTCAAGAAGGGCGACGAAGTCGACGCAATCGTGCTCGACGTGGATCCGCAGAACCAGCGCATTTCGCTCGGCATGAAGCAGGTCTCCGACGATCCATGGCTCGACATCGAGAAATACTTCAAGATGGGCGATGTGGTCAATGGACGCATCACCAAGATCACTTCCTACGGGTTCTTTGTCCAGCTCTCCCACGACATCGATGGACTGGTGCACATCAGCCAGATCAGCGAAGAGCGTGTTGAGAAGATCAAGGATCAATACAAGGTGAGCGACGAAGTTCAGGCCCGCGTTGTTAAGATCGACCGCGATGACCGCCGTATCGGACTCAGCATCAAGGCCGCAAGCTACGACGCTGAACAGTTGGCAGCCGAAGCCGCCGCGTATGAATCCATGCGTGGTGACAGCGATCTCGCCAGCCTCGGTGACATCATGGACGAACTGAATAAGTAAGGCATTGATTTCCGATTGGGGATGGTCTTGAATCATCCCCATGGAACCATTTGAAAAGGGCAGGGTGCGTATTCGTACCTTGCCCTTTTTGTTTTCCAGGGATGCTGCGGAAAAGCTTCGGGGAAAGAACCCGGTGGTGTTCCGTTGCTCCGATGGATTCAACAGTTTCGAATCCCGATGATGAGCAGGATTGAACATGACGGATGAGGTCGAAGGGTTTCTGAAGGATTTCTTCGAGGTCAACGGATTCCTGGTAGGGCGGGCCGTGATGGATGCCTTGCCCCCAAAAGGAGGACGGCTTTGTCCCTGCTTGCGTGTTCGCAACCTGCGGGACTCCGGCCGTTTGGGCGGTGGTGTGGATAACCCGTCCTTTCAGCGTTTTTCGGGGGATGTGGCGCGCATGGCTTCCGCGGTGGTGGCTGTTGCCGGTTTTGAGTTGGTGGTGGGCGGAAAGACGTTGAACGCGAATGACCGGAAATACGTTCAGGCTTTCATGAAGTCGCTCTCGGCGAAGCCCGGTTTTGTGTTTCCGTGGGAAATCGATGGTGCTGGCGAGCCCGCGTCTGCAAAGGCGGAGGAGCATTTGCTGGTGATCCCGATGCTGCCTTCGGCGGAGCCTTCCCGTGGAGATGTGATCGCCGCCTTGTCCCGGCGCGGGGTGACTGGAGTTTTTACGATGCGGACGATCCTCGACCATTTGATCCAGCGGGTGGAGCAGATCTCTCCGGAGCAGTTGTCGGCCGGCCTGCGAATCCTGAGCCTGCTGAGGCAGATGGATTTGGTGAAGGGCTCGCAGCTCGATCTGTTTGGTGGATAATCAGTGATGCTGCGGGGGATCTTTTGCCCTTCCCGGGCAGGTCCGGGTTGGTTTCTTTTGTTTTCCCCGAAAAGATGGAGATTCTTCATCTTCCCTTAAGGTTCATTTGTGTATGATCAGGCCCGAATATGGATGAACCGGAGGTTGGAGAATGATCGGAACATACAGGGGAAGGGTGATTCGGATGGCGGGGCTGGTGCTTTTGCTCTTGGGGGGATGTGCCACGGTCGAGCGTGAATCATTGAAAGAGGGCGTGAACCTCGACGTGCCGTCAGGGTGGAGCCGCCTCGAAACCGATGGAGCCGCCGCACATCCCGAAGATTTGACGGCATGGTGGACCCGATTTCATGATCCCGTGTTGACCCGTTTGGTTGAGCAGAGCCTGATTTCCGGGTCCGAGCCCCGTTTGGCCTTATCGAGGATGGAACAATCCCGTTCCAGAAGGATGATCCAGCGCAGCTCGTTGCTGCCTTCGGTTGGTGCGGGGATGAGTGGGTCCGGGAACAAGACATGGCACACCGGGCCGGACAACTCCACTAAGAGCGACAGCTACGGGGCTTCGGTCGATGTGAGCTGGGAGGCCGACGTTTTTGGAAGGCTGGGAAAGGAATTGGATGCAGCCGATGCGGATTTCAGGGCATCGATGGAGGATTACTATGGCGTGCGGGTCTCGCTCGCTGCGGAAGTCGCATCGACCTATATCTCGTATCGGATGGGCGAAGCGCAGCTCGCAAATGTGGAGGCCGCTTTGGCGATGCGGGAGCAGACCCATCAGGTGGTGCTGTGGCAGGCGCAGGCGGGCGAAGCGGACTCCATGCGCGCGGAGCAATCCCAGGTGTCGGTTGAGCAGGCGAGATCAATGATTCCGGGTATGCGGCAGTCGCTGCTTGAAACCCGGCATACACTGGCTCTGCTGTGCGGAATGCGCGCCGGGGAGGTCACTGCGCTGTTGCAGGATGGTGCAGAGCTTCCGGTGGTTCCACGGGCGGTTGCCATGGGTATCCCGTGGGAAACCCTGCGGCAGCGGCCGGACATCCGCTCGGCCGAGATCCGTCTGGAAGCTTCTTTGGCACAGTTGGATGCCACGGAGCGCGGGCGTTATCCGTCTCTTTCATTGAGTGGCAGTGTTGGGGTCGAATCATGGGACATCGCGGACATGTTTGCTCCGGAGAAGATCATATCCAGTCTTGCGGCGCGTATGGTGGCCTCGGTTTGGGATGGCGGGCGCACAGAGGCGGGAATACGGATCGAGGGCGAGAATGTGCGTCAGGCATGGATCAACTACGAGCATTCGGTGCGCAAGGCGTTGAACGAGGTTGAGAATGCGCTGGGTTCCATTCGGGCCTCCCGCGAGAAACTTAATGTTCTGGCCCGCGCGGTTGCGTCCGGTCGTGAATCCACCCGTCTGGCGCGCATCCAGTATGAGGTCGGAAACATTGACCTAACAACCATGCTGGATGCGGAGCGAACCCTTCTCGGACTGGAGCAGGATTACATTGTGACCCGTGCCGAGGAGATTCGCTCGCATATTCAACTTTACAAAAGCATGGGTGGGGGCTGGTCAGCTCTCCCGTGAAACGCTTTCATAAATCTTATTGGGTGGTAAACC
>JAPXRV010000029.1:0-34983 GCA_033813415.1 Opitutales bacterium
CTCCAGGCTCTTGCGATCGATTCCGAATGCGCGAAGCAGGGAATCAATCCGGATCCATGCCGTTGCGGTGTTGTAGTATCGCAATTTGAACTCATCCTGCTCGCTCGGAAGGGCCATACCCTCAACCAGCCGGACCTTTCCGTCGATTCTGGCGAGACCACCTCCATGATCCTCAATCCGCCGGGAGATCACCTCGAACATCAAATCGCAGTTCGATGCAATGCACGCCGCCAAAACAGAGGGATCCAGCGTCGCCCCGAGGGTGTCGATATTGTGCAGGAGAAGGAATTCGAGCTGGGGCCGCTGTTTCAGCATCTTCAACAGCACCCCATTGAGCAACATATTCGGGATCTCGTACCAATGCCCGACCGGATGCAGGCACTGCAGTGGCATGTTATCCCGATAATCGGAAGCTTCGCCCTGAGCCTGCGCCCAACTCATGAGGGCCTTGCGCACACTGCGGCGGACCTTCTCGGCCTGCTCGTCGAGTTGTTGCTGCGGGAGTTCCTCCCACGCAAAATGAAGATCCGAAAGAGTGGGAACCAAACGCAAACCCACCGAACGTCCAGGCGATAGGAAGATTCCGGACTCGCTGGCCGTAAAGCCCGAACGCGCAAACCATTCGGCGATCGGACCATGGGTGAGGTAACTCGTGGTCACCGCATGCAAAGGCACGCAGCCGAACTCCTTGCCGATCCGGCGGGACTTCGCCATGTGAACCTCAAGAAAGTTGCGATGGCTTTCGCCCAATACCGCAAAGGGATGAAGCGCCTTGACCACACCAGCGCCCTGGGTCCATCGGGAACCCGCACCCGCAGCGAGGGAAACCACTGCCACCCGACCCTGCCGCAGACAGTCCACCGCCTCTTCGTGGGCCACTCCATCTGCAATCGGTTGGAGCAAATCACTATCTTCCACATCCTCCACTTTGGTGGAAGGACGCATCCTGTTCTGGGCAATCCCGATCTTCCCGCTCAGGAGATCCTTTCGGATGCTCTCATGCTGAACCGGATCAAAGCCGTGTTCCTGAAGAAGGGCATCCAGGCGGTTCAGCGAGCGCTGGTCCTCCGACCTCACGCCCGAATCCGGCAATAAACCCGACAACATGTCCAGAGCCACTGCGTGTTGGGTGGCATCCTCACGCACCCCCTTGGCCACTGTCTCGAGGTCCACCCGATCGCAAAGCTTGCGTTCGGCCGGTGGAATCTGCAGCAGGTGGGGAAGGCGCAGCCGATAGTATCCGGAAGGAAAAGTCTGGGCCCAGAAAGCCCGGGTGCCATGCGGATTGATGGAGAAGTCGTAGACCACCGGATCCATGGCAAACGGAAGGGCGTGCTGCATCATGCGTTTGGTTTCAAGCAGGATCCCCTGGATCGTTTCCTTCGCACGATCCCTCACTTGCGGATCCACGATAAATCCCATACCTCCGCCCGACATGCCACCGAGCATCCAAAATCCCCAGAATCCATCGCCCAATGCCGCGCGCACATCCGCAATCACCCTCTCGGTGAACGCATTGCTCGCCCACGGAATAATCGACTTGAGCGGCCCGAAAAAGTGGCGGGTCGTCAAGGCGCCCAACTCCCGCATATCGCCCTTTCTGAGCGCCTCAAGGATGCGCCCGGTGATCTCCAATGACTCCTGGCGGGCATCCCACTCGTATGCACTGCGGATCAGGTAGCGCTCGGTCACCATCTCCAGAATCGGCCCGACGTTCTGCGCAAGTCCCCCATGAACCAGTATCAGTGAATCCTGCAGACGCTGACGCGCGGAAGAGGCGATCACCGACTCATCCATCACCGTATGCTTCGGAAGCAAGCGCCCGCGGCTCACGCCATACTCGCGATCCCCTTCGACCGCAAAACAGCCCTCAATCAGCTTGATGCCCGGCCAGACGCCTCCGGAATCCTGCCAGCCGCCACCCGAGCCGCCCAGCCACTCGCCGAGGATCGCGCGGGCGGCCACCAAACGACGCTCATTTTCACTGAGGGCACCGGTGAGCGTGGATACCTGCCCGGTAGCCCGCATGCACACAGCGATCAACGCAGCCAGCAAGTTGGTCGAAACCGCCAGCCGCGAACCCTTCGGAATATTATCCACCGAGCTCACAAGCTCGATCCCCAAACCTGGACCCACCAACCGCTCCAACAGCGCGGAGAGCGGCTCCTCACAGCCCTCCATGGCAGGAGGGACCACTCCGGAGGCGATTAGTGCGGCTTTGAGCAGCCCCAGATAATCCCGGCCAAAATCGAATACATCGTGGAACGAGGTCAATGATGCCTGACATTCAAGGTCAATACTGACCAACCGGATCACCGGTTCATCGATCACCCGCAGAAATGCCTGAACCGGAGGCCGTGGACCGCCGGGAGCATCCCGCAGGCACAGATCAATCGAGATATTGATGACCTTAGCGTATTCCGGCCGATCCATCCCAAGGAAAAAAATATCACTCCATCCGCTGTGCGACAAATCCATGCGAACCGCAGTCCGCTCGACCAGCACAGGGTATCCCGCATATCCGCGCTGAAGCAGCTCACGCTTGAACTGCAAAGGATAGTCCAGTGGATGACCATTGCGGAACATCCATTGATTGCCCACCACCCCGCGCACGCAGCGGCGAACCTGATCCGCGAGATTCTGCAGTCCAAGCTGCGCATAGGAAAGGGCCAATCCACTGCACAAGGTGTCGTTCAGACGTGAATCCCCTTCCCCCGTGCGCAGAAAACGCGTGATCGCCTCATGGAAGCGGCGGCTCAGAAAGTGCTGATACGCATCGTATGGAATGGGCCCAAAGCGGACCGTATCCTCCATCGATGGGATCACAAAACGGTGAATCCCATACAAAAAATAAAGCGCACGAACCCGGTGGTATAGGTTGTCGGTCCTTTTCCAGAAGGCCTCCAGCGCCTCGCACTCCTGGAGAATATCCTCAAGCGACATCCCCCGGCACACCGCCATCAAGGGAGTATCGCGAACCGATGGGTCGTCCGAAAGTATGATCCCGATCAGACGACCGGATTTTTCCAATGCTGCATCCGGGTTCATATCTGTCAGAGAATCGCGTTTCTTTCGCCAGCCAGAAGCTGAACCAATCCGGAAAGCACTTCATCGCGGTGCTTGCTGTCGAGCGCGAGCGCCAACTGAGCGAACAGCAAACCATGCCGGTTTTCCAGATCATAGCGCCTGCCCTTCATGCCGAGCGCAAGATACTGACCTTCCGCCGCAAGCTTCTGGAGGGCATCCGAAAACGCCACAAAACCACCCTCCTTGAGTGGATGCAGGTAGTCAAAAATCACCGGCGTGAGAACATGGATTCCAAAAAAGCACAGGTAATAGCCACTGCGCATGCCCGGCACCCACAAATCCTGCTCCGCCTGAGTCGGGGTGGGCTTCTCAAGCACCCGATGGATTTTGAACAACGCGCGGTTCGCATCGAAATACTCTCCACCAACAGTCCCGAAGAACCGGATCTGACTCTCGTGCGTCGACTGCACAGCCGAAACAGGGCAGTTCTCGGCAAGATAAGGTTCAATCACCTGGGCCACACAGTTTTTCTGACCCGGCTCGCTCACGAAAATGTGGTCCGCCACCATCAGAATAAAGGCATCGTCACCGACAAATGATCTGGACTGAGCAACCGCATGCCCGTAGCCCATGCGCTCGCGTTGCTCGATAAACACGAGCCTGTCGGCAAAGCTTCCGGCCGCCTCCCGGTAGAGGGCCTCGGAACCCGGAGAAACCACCATCCCGATCCGCTCAATCCCCGCGTCCACCAGATCCTGAATCTGCAGATGCAGGGTCGAAACCGCATAGCCATCACGCCCAGTCAGCGTCTGAACGGGGAGGTGCCGATGGGACACACCGGCGGCAGTAATCACAGCTTTTTTGGGATAGGCATTCATGGGGCAACAAGTATCTACCGGAAACACACTCGTGAAGAGATGATCCAAGTCAACACAAAGACCGGAAGGAAGACTCCATCGCAGGGCATCGCCGCGCATTTGCCAAACCAAATCCGCGAAAATTCTGAATAATCCGTCAGAAATTTCGAGTTCCGGACGGGATATCCGTCAATTCTACTTTACGGACCCCAAAAGCCTGCTCTATGGTCCTTCTTTTCCTTTCGAACTTTAGCAAACTTCCATGACCCTTTCTGCAAACACATCGGACGCCGACCCGCTGGAACAGAAGCTCGCGGCCTATCCCGAATCCTTGCGTGATCTTGTTTTAGCATTCAGAAAGAATCCAAACGACGCCTCTGTCGATGCGGTGGTATGCGGCATCCTCCGGTACCACTCGCAAGACACATTCGATCAGGTTCACGCCACTCACGGCGACGCAATGTCCCTTTTTGAACATCTCTCCATGGATTCACTGACCATGACCGAGATTGCCTTCGAGGCGGAGGATTTCCTCAACATCATCCTGTCCAACGAAGACATGATCAGCATCAAAACGCTGGCGGATCTCAAGGCATTTGTGAGAAAAGCGGTTTCGCAAGCATCCGGCACCTCAGCATCTTGATTTCCGACAAAGACAGTCAGGTTGTCGTATCCGGACTGGGGTTCATATCGAGCATCGGAAACTCCAGACAGGAAGTAACCGGGAGTCTGCTCGACCTCCGGCACGGATTCGAAAAAGTGGAGTTCCTCGAAAACCCGGACATCCCGATTCGATTGGCCGGCACGATCAAGGGGTTTCAGGTCGACAGTCCATTCTACCAGCAGTGGAAGTGGCCGGATGGTTACATACTCCCCAAGGAGTTGATCCGGAGCATGCCTCCGCATGGAGTCTACGCGTTTTGCGCGCTTAGTCAGGCGCTGAATGACGCTGGCATAGCCCCTGAATCGATGCGCGAGGATTCCCGCACCGCACTCTTTTGCGCATCCGCCGGCTCACCCTTTCTGCTTGGGCACCACCTCTCGGAAATGAGAAGGAACCGGGGCATGAGGGGATCGCCATTCGGGGTGGTCAGCACAATCTCAGGCACCCTCAATTTCAATTTGGGAGCCCACTTCGGGATTCGGGGCGGCAATTGTGGATTTGTATCGGCCTGCGCCTCATCCACCCACGCCATCGGATACGCATGGGACCAGATCCGCTTGGGCAGAGTCGACCGGGTCATCGTGATCGGGGCAGAGGATCTCAACGCTGAAAGTGTTTTGCCATTTGCCGCCATGCGGGCACTCAGTCAACAATCCGATCCCCGGCTTGCATCCTGCCCCTTTGACCGCAAACGCAGTGGATTCGTCGCGAGTGGCGGAGCCGTTGCGCTGGTCTTGGAAAGCTCACTTTCGGCCGCATCGAGAGGGGCAACCCCATACGGAGTGATTGAAGGGTGGTTCCAAACATCGGATGGCTACAACCCGGCCATATCCGACCCCGAGGGTCGCGGAATCGAATCCTGCATGCGCAGCTTGCTCGACGCCACCTCGACGAGCCTGGATGAGATCACTTACCTCAATGCTCACGCCACTTCGACGGTGCAGGGTGACCAGTCCGAAGCCCGTGCGATCACCCGGGTGTTTTCCGATGCGAAGGTGTTTCCCTGGGTGAGCAGCACCAAAGCATTGACCGGACACCCGCTTTCGATGTCCGGAGCGATGGAAACCGCCTTCTGTTTGCTCGCGGCAAAAGAGGGCTTTGTGCCTGGAGCCGCCCACCTTGATGAACCTGACCCGGCCGCCGAAAGCCTGCGCTTCCCCAAGGAAACCATCCGGCAGGAAGTCCCTTTGATTCTGAAGAACTCTTCCGGCTTCGGAGGCAGTAATGTTTCCCTCCTGATCCGGCCATGGAACAGGTGACCCAAACGGCGACCCACCCATGGATCAGGCGGATCAGCATCGGGATCCTGCTTCTTCTGATCGGAGGCGGGATTTGGATCATGAGCAGTGGATATGATTGGAAGGCCATTTTCAATGAAGCAGGGCCACACACACCGGTGATCTACGTGGCGGCATTGACCCTATTGCCACTCGCCGCCTTCCCCATCAGCGCATTTTACATCGCATCCGGCCTGCTGTTTGACCCGATGACCGCCATTGGTCTCACCGCTGTTGGACTCACCCTCAACATGACATTGGGTTACTGGTTGAGCCGATCCGTACTGAAGTATCCACTCCAACACTACACCGCCCGGGCCCGGATCAATCCGCGATGGCTCGAAGCATCCAGCCTTGTTAAACTCACGCTTCTGATCCGCGGGGTTCCCGGCGTCCCTTATTTCATGCAAAACATGATCCTCGGAGTCGCCCGGGTTCCGTTCGGAGCCTACCTCGTGCTTTCCGTCCTTATCCAGACGCTCTACTGCGCCGGCATGGTATTTCTGACGCATTCCGGAACGAAATTCCGGAGCGCCCCGGAAGCCCTATGGTTTGCCCTTGCAGGGATTACGATCTTCGTGATTCTGCTGGTTTTGGCGAAGAAGCTCAAGGCTGCGCCTTCATCTGGTATTGACTCCACCCATCCATAAACGTTTTAGGAATGCTATGTCCGACAATCTGCAGCAACGGCTCAAAGAACTCATTGTGGAGACCCTCAACCTGGAGGATATTGCGCCTTCGGATATCGGGGATGATCAGTCACTTTTCGACACTGGCCTTGGGCTCGACTCGATCGATGTCCTCGAATTGGTCGTGCGCATTGAAAAGGAATTCGGAATCAAAATTGAAAGCAGTGAATCCGCCAAGCAGGCGTTATCCAGCGTCAATGCTCTGGCCGCATTCATCGAAAAAGCGAAATCCTGAAGTTCCGGCTCAATCCGTCCTGCAATCCCCCTCCAACCGCAACCCGTGAGCCGACCAGCCTCCCATATCGCCGCATCGGGCTGCTTCACTCCTGCCGGTGATGCTCACCAAACCTATCGGATGCTGCTGAGCGGGCAACGTTCACTGCGACTTCAACCGGTATTTGGATCCCGGGGAGACAACGTGCCCCTCTCCACGTTTGAATCCATCGAAGCGACACTACCTCCAAAGTGGTTGACCCGCTTGGAATCACTCGTGGCCCATATTCCAGCACGTCCATGGGGTTCGCCGGGTTATCCGCTCGTTATCACCAGCAGCAATTTCGGGATTGGACATATTCTCGCCTACCATGAATCAAAGGTAGACGAACACCTCGAATACGCGCAGGCACACACCAGTGTCGAAAAAATCTGCAAGCATTTCGGATGGCGGCATTCTGCCAGTATCCTCTCCCACGCCTGCGTCAGCGCGGATGTCGGCATGCTCCATGCGTCGCGACTCCTTCACAAGGGCGCAGCCCGTGAGGTGCTCGTCTTCTCATTCGACTTCCTCAGCCCGTTTGTGACCGGCGGATTTCACAGCCTCAAAATCCTGAACAGCGCCTACCCGGCACCCTACGCCAATCAGGAAAACGGCTCCATCGGACTCGGAGACGGCGCGGCATTTGTCGTGCTCTCCAAAGAACCCGCACGCTTCCGCATCAGCCATCAGAATCTGGCAAACGAGATGTTTCACATGACATCCAACCAGCCGGACGGGGCCGGTTTCCGGAATGCCCTCAGCCGGATCGCCTCCGACATCGGACCGACCAGGATTTGGGTCAAGGGCCATGGAACCGGCACGCTTGACGCGGGCAAACTTGAGGCACAGGCGGTCGCCGCCGTGCTTCCCGAAGCCCCGCTGGTATCATGGAAAGGCGGCATCGGGCACACTCTGGGTAGCTGTGGATTGGTCGAAATCAACATCGCCATGGAAGCGATGATCCATGGGCAGGTTCCGGGCACCGTCGGCACGACCGGGCCAACCTGGGACCCCAACGTCAGGACACAGCCGTTTGCCACCCGGGAGTTCCATGGCGCGGTGCTCTCCAGCAACGCATTCGGAGGTGCCCACGCATCGAGCCTCCTCACCGACACTTCCCTCGTGGATTGAGTCCGGACTACTATCGCCATGATCACCCGATACATCCACTCGATTCAGACGACCGGACCCTTTGAAAACATCGATCCGGCACTGGTGAAGGAGTTCAAATCCGGCTTTCCACCTCTCGCCGCCAGGCGCATGACGCGTCTCGCACTGCTCATCGGAAAATGCCTGGACGGGATATCCATCCTGCCGGACGACAGCGTGATCTACGCAACGACCTTTTCCGAGACCATGTGCCTCGAAGCCTACCTGGACAGCTTTCCAAATCCCAGCCCGCTCATGTTCCAGAACTCGATCCACCCGAGCGGACTGGAACAAGTCCTGATTGCGCGTCAGCAACCGGTTTCCGAATTCCTCCCTTTTGCCGGCCGGCGCCATGTCATGCATGCAGCGCTTATTGCCGCTTGCACCACCGATAAGGCCCGGCAATGGGTCATCGCTTCCGAGGAACAGGGAACCTGGCTCACAGAAAAAGGATGCGGAAGCCCGACCGACTTCGCATTCTGCATCGGGACATCCGATTCTCCAGAGCAAGCCATCGGCAAAATCACATGGGATCCCGAAGCGTCGGACGCCAGCCCGGACGATCTTTTGGCGCTCTCCACCTTCACCCTTTTCCAGCACGCATCGGCGCGGCACAAGGTTGCATCCTACTGCGATTCCCTTGGGCGCGTCTTGATCGAATGGATCGCGTAGACGACATGCCGGCTACCCGCCGGAAGCGGAACCCCGGACCTCCGTGGGGTTTCAAAATCATCCGGTTCTGGGACTGGATACTCCCCCAACCCCTCAATCGCTGGATAAAAGAAGCCTCCGGGCTCGTGGCAATGTGGGTGATGCCAAGGCAAGCCAAGCACTCCAGAGAATACCTGCGTGAAATCCTCGGCCGTGAACCCACTTTCCGCGAACGCTGGAAACACTTCTCCTCATTTGCGTTTTATTTGTGCGACCGGGTGAAGGCGGCTTTCCGGCATCCAGTCCCCTTTCGCTGGTATGAGGGCCACGGAGATGCATTCACCCAACTCACACGGCATGACAAATCCCCGATTCTCATGGGCACCTTTCACGTGGGTTACTCCGACCTCATGGGATTCATTACCGGGGTGTTGGGTTCCCGCATCCACATGCTTCGCCTGAAAGTCGGCAACTCAGAAGACACAGAACGTCTCCAGCGCATGGCGGGAGAAAACCTGAACATTATCTGGGTCAACCACATGGAGGACGCGATCTATTCGATCAAGCAAGTGATCCAGAACGGCGGATCAGTGGGGATGCAGTGCGACCGCATTGAGTATGCATCGCGCACCGAAGCCTTTGACTTCCTGGGAGCAAAGCGCCTTTTCCCTTTCACCATCTACTGGATATCCATCCTCTTCAACACTCCGGTCATTTTTGTGATTGCCGCGAGACCTGACGCAAGCGGGTCCACTCCAGTGCGTACTTCGACCGTGTTCCGCCCTGATCCGGAAGCCGATCGCAAAACCAGGCTCCAGGCGGCAAAACTTCATTTCCAGGAGGTCATCCAACTCCTCGAAACCATTCTGAGCGAATGCCCTGAACTCTGGTTCAACTTCGAGCCACTCAACCCCATCGCCGGGCCAACAGATCCACAGGCAGGATCCGCCCCATCAGCATCGGCCCGAATAGACTGAATTGGGTTGAGTTTTTTCCTTCGAAACCACTAGGTTGAGCCCACTGCATGCGCTTTCGTCAGACATTACGCCGAGCCCGGTTGCTCACCGCCTACTACAGTGCCATCACCATCTTCGGCATCGGCACATTGTCCTACAACGTCACGACGGCAGTCCTTTCCGTATTCGGACCACTCGCTCCCTCAGACGCAGTATTGCGCAAGGCAAACACGATTCTGGTGCGGCTATTCTTCTGGCTTGTCCGCACGCTCGGGCTTTCGCGGATCCGGATCGATCCCAAAGCGCGTGAGGCGACGTCGCGTCCGGCCTTGATCATTGCAAATCACACCGGCCTGATCGACGCTCCGGTCATCAACACATTCATTCCCGGCATGGTGTGCGTCTTCAAGAACAGCCTGCTCAAAAACCCGTGTTTTTCCCATGTTCTCCGGCACAGTGGACACCTCTCAAATGCCGACGGCATCGACATGATCCGCAAAGGGATACAGGTCCTTGAATCCGGACGCTCCCTCCTGCTTTTTCCGGAGGGAACCCGTGGTGAGCACAGCGAGAACTTCTCTTTCAAACCCGGATTTGCGATTGTGGCCAAACGCGCATCGGTTCCGGTCGTGCTATTGGCCATCGAAAACCCGGACTACATTCTGACCAAACACCGTCCGTTTCTCTACGCACCCGATCTTCCATTTCATTACAATTTCAGGTACGTGGGGACCCTCAGCATTTCACCCGATGAAGCTGTTCCCGCAATCGTATCGAGAGCGGAATCCATGTTTAAGCACTTCTTCAATGAGCCCCGAAATCCGATTCCACCTCAGTCTTGATCAACAGCGTGCGTATGTGGACGGCCATTTCGATGGACATCCGATTGTTCCAGGCGCCGTATCCCTGAACGAGATGCTCAAGGCCCTCGAGAAGCACAGGGGAAGGCCTATGCCCGGCGGCACCCGCATCCGCAATTTCAAGTGCCTGAACGAGTTTGTGGCTCCCTTCGAGGCTTGGGTTCATATTCATTCGCTGGGCCCCCAATCCTTTCACCTTGAACTACGCCAGGCCGATTTGGTTCTGGTATCCTCAGACGTGCTCATGCCTTCATCCGAATGAAAAAGAAAACTCCAGCGCGTTCAGGTCAGGTTCGATCAAACCCGAAGACCATCATCCTGATCCCTTCATTCAATACGGGCGCAGTATTGGAGCATGTTGTAAAGGACGCCCTATCTGTCCACCCCGATGTATGGCTGCTGATCGACGGCAGCACCGACCAATCCTATCAGACTCTTGATCGCTTCCGGAACCAGCATTCCGGCTTCCGTATCACCGTTTTCCAAAAAAACGAAGGCAAGGGCTCCACACTGCTCAAGGGTGCGCTTCTCGCAAAAACAGAAGGCTTTACCCACTTCGTCAGCATGGATGCGGACGGACAACATCCGGCATCCCATGTTCCGATGTTGTTGGAATCCATTCGCCAAAACCCGGACGCACTCGTTATGGGGCAACCTGTCTTCGATAAAAGCGCTCCGAAGATCCGCCTGTGGGGCAGAAAACTCACGCTGATGATGACCGACATCGAAACCGGATTCGGCGGACTGGGAGACTCCCTCTACGGATTCAGGGCGTACCCCATCGATCCGTTTTTGAAAGCCTTCGCATCCACCTCACACGCGAGGGGTTACGACTTCGATCCAGAGATCGCGGTCCGCCTCTTCTGGAATGGCCTGCGTCCGGTTCAAGTCAGCATTCCGGTCCGCTACTTTGAAGCAAGCGAAGGAGGTGTCTCCCATTTTCACTATCTAAGGGACAACCTCAAACTCACCTTGCTCCATTTCCGACTGATTCCCGAAGGACTGCACCGGTGGGTCCTCAACCGGATGCGCAGCGCAATGCCCCGGAATCCATTTCCGAAAAACTAACCCATGAACCTCTTTTTCATCCTCTCCGCATTGATCGCCTCCACCGTCGTCGAACCGGTGGATCCGGCTCTCGCATCGTCCCAAATCCTGAATCTTCTCAACACAGAATCCCGGCCCCAAAGCATGATGATTCCGTTTGAGGAAATCCGCATCCACAGGATCCGCAAGGAACCTCTCCGCTTCGCGGGCATCATGCGGATAAATCCAGCGCTCGGCATCAGTGTAGCCTATTCCGAGCCCGAAGAAACAACCTTCATCCTTACCTCAGGCGGGCTCAGGATAAGGCAGGAAGGCAAGCCGGATCAAACCGCGCCGGAAGAGGCCGGCAAGCTTGTGCAGGTATTTCTGGACCTCCTCACCTTGAACGCGTCCATCCTCTCAGAACAATTCACGCTCGAGGAGACAATGGAGCCTTCCGGTTGGACACTCACACTCGTGCCTTCCGATCCGGCTCTGCTTCGCCATTTCGAAAGCATCCGGATTCAGGGCGAGCATGACTGGCTCAAATTCATCACCATTGAACACGGAAAAGGCCGGCGCAAGCAGATGGTATTCCGCAGCATGCCGCTTGAATGGGATGCGACTCCAGAGGAAATCGAGTCCTTCTTTTGAGCATGAAAAACCACTCCCGCAACATCAGCCGTATCCTTCTCATCCTCTACCTTGGGGTAATGCTGGTGTTATGCCTGTCCATCGATTGGAAGCACGCTTTGTCGACCAACCTCTTTGACCTGATCGACACCGACCACCACCTGCCCGAAGAGGCACGGGAAGCCCAATCCATCCTGCAGAAGAGCCTATCGAAAGAGATCAGCCTCATTGCGATCCCACCGGATGGGGCGCAGCTTCCCACCCTCAAATCCACCTTTCTACAGGCTGTGAGGGATTTAGACTCGGTCGCTGAGGCCACCTGCATCGGAGACATGCCAACCCCGGGAAGCTGGATGGCCGATCTTTTCGAACACAAACACTTGCTTCTACTTCCCGACTGGTGGCAAGGGGTCTCTGAAGGAGCATCGGGCCCAATTTCAGACGATGAGCTACGCGGCATCGCGGACGAAGCTGCAGCATCCCTCGATGCGTTTCTCCAGACGCCCGAAAGCACCGCCTACGAGGCCCACGTGGACGGAGATCCGCTTTTACTCATCCCATCCCTCCTGAGCGGCCTATCCGGAACGTCACCCAATCCTTCCGGCGTTCCACGCATCGAAATCTCCGCGCAGCTCAAGGAAGCGCCTGCAAGCTCGGAGTCCGTGCAAACCATCCTCAGGGATATCGATACACTGAGAGCCACGCTGATTGAAGCTTATCCCGGTGTGGAGTTATTGGACAACGGATACCACCGGTACGCATCCGAGAGCGAATCCCTGATCCGCGCGGAAATCCCCAGGTTGAACCTCCTGACCGCCGCGTTGACGCTGGTCATCGCTTTCGTGTTCCTTCGGAAACCCCTTATCCTGCTCCCCATTCTTTCCGTGCTCGTGATGTCGGCTGGTGGAGCATTTGTGATCACACTGCTCATCCTCGGCCAAATCCACGTGATCTCGCTCGTGATTGGATCCATTCTGGCCGGCATAGCGGTGGACTATTCCTTCCACATTCTCCTCAAACGCGAGGAACTGCAGACCCTTTCTTTTTCGGAAACACTTTTCCGCATCCGGGTTCCCTTGTTGGCCAGTTGCCTCTCCACCGTCTTTGGATTTCTTGTGCTCCTCACCAATCCTGTGACCGCGATCCAACAGGTGGGATGGTTGGTGGGCATCGGACTGATCCTCGCGCTCTCGCTCAGCGCACTCACCGCAATGGCGATGGATCGACCAGGAAAGATCCAGCTTTCAAGGCTCCTGAGCTTCCACCCCCCACTGAAGCATTTCAGGTGGGATGTGCCGATCGCCTGCATTCTCGGCCTCGCATGCGGGGTTCTCTATTTCTACCGAAGCATTGAAAAAGATGATATTCAGGACCTTCAAATCCCGCTGACCAAGGCTCCCATCAACGAACAACGCATGCGTTCCCTTTCCGGGGATCTCACTACGCGCAACCATCACTGGATCACCATCGGTAGCTCGATATCGGAACTGGTCGACCGCCAACACGCGCACCTAACCAAAATTCCACCCGACAGTGGCATCCACGCCCTCAGCCTGGCCTCTATTCTCCCGTCTCAAGACGCAGTGGAACGCTTTGAGACCTTTCTTCAGAGCGATGGACAGACATTTATCCAACACTTCGCATCGGCGCTGGACCACCGTGGCTATGATCCGGAGGCCTTCGAAGCATTCCTTACATCATGGAAGGCACTCCAGTCACAGCCGGCATCCGATGAAACCCGCGAGGGCATTTACCGGAAACTGGCGGCGGCACTTCCCTATCCCCTAACCCACCTTGCAAACCAATCCGGCGATCACTTCTGGGGCATGACACTTCTTCAGATTCCGGAAGATCATCAGCCGGTCGAATCCGATGGAAGCAGCTTTGAACTGGCGCCCCTCCGGACGTTCAATCAGGCGTTGGCCTCGTATCGCAAACAGGTGACCTTCTCGGTGTTGAGCGCGGCCGTTCTAGTGACATTGGCTTGCTTTGTCGTATTCGGATTCAAAGCAGGGACCCGCGTAACCGGAATCCCGTTTCTGGCGGTCACATTTTCCCTTGGCATTCTGGCCATAATCCATCCGGTGCATTCGCTCTTTCACTTGGTCGGCGCGCTCCTCGGCGCATGCATCGCGCTCGATTACGCCGTATTCGTGGTCCAGTCGAAGGACAGGCATCCACCCGTCTCGATCCGGATTTCCGCACTCACCACCCTGGCATCTTTCTCGGTACTTGCAACCAGCCGGATCGCGGCCGTCTCGGACCTTGGATTGACAGTGGTCACCATTGTAGCCGTCGGGTGGCTTCTCGCAGAATACCACAAGCTTGAGTCCGAATGAACCCGCCACTCAAACCATACCCCGACCCATCCTCACTACTGCCGCACTCCGGACCGATGGTTTTGATCGATGCGATCCGAGCAGTCGGTGATGATTGCAACTCGATCTCCTGCGAGACCGTCCTTTCCAACCCGGCATTTTTCGGGGATGAATCGGGCGCGCCAATCCCATGGGGAATCGAGATCATTGCACAAGCCTGCGCCATCCTCATCTCCATGCGCAAACGGGATTCGGGAATCACTCAGGGAAGACTGCTCAAGTGCAAATCCTTCGATTTTGTCACCACCCACCTCCCCTTTCGCCGTTCGCTTGTGGTCTCCGCTCAGTGCAAATTGGAGGGCAGTAACGGACTCTGGACGTTTGTAGGATCCATTTCCGATGCATCCGGCTTCGTATTCATCAACGGCGACATGAATATTCTCGTACAATGAATGCCCTGATCCGGAGATGGAATGAGACCCTGAATCGGAAGCAGGATGAATGGGCGCTTTCATGTTGTTCTTCCAATGCGAAGCTCAGCTTCGCGGCGCTCGATGCAAGAGCGCAAACACTCCGGCGACGCTTGCAATCTGAGCTCCCGCCGCGCGGCCGCCACATCATCGCGTTCCAGGTGGCCGACAGAATCGAGTGGATGGCTGTATTCCTCGCATCCGCAATGCTGGATGCGATCGCGCTTCCGATTGATACCACCTACCCTCCGGCCGAAGTCGAACGCGTGCTTTCGGTTTACAATGCCACCCTGTTCTACGACGGAAAACTCTTCCGCAAAGGAAACGCACGCACGCAGACGCGCCGTTTCTGTAAGGACACCGGGCTCGTCAAGCTGACGTCCGGTTCGAGCTCTGAGCCCAAAGCCATTCCCTTCACCCACGGGCAGATGATCTCCGATGCTGAAACCATCGTTCGTACCATGGGGATTATTCCGGAGGATGTTCACTACGCAACCATCCCACTCGGACACAGCTACGGACTGGGAAGCCTCGTGTATCCGCTCTTTTTGCACGGCATTCCGATTGCCTTCAATTCCATGCCGCTTCCCTCCATTTTGGCGCGGGAACTCAGGGAAACCGGCGCATCCGTCATGCCAACCATCCCCGCCATTATCCGGGGACTGGCCGACTCGAGCGATACGGGCATCCCGAAGACACTCCGGCTCGTGGTTTCTGCCGCCAGCAAGCTGACCCCGGAGATCGCCACCGCATTCCACAATCGAACCGGCCTGCGGGTGCATAACTTCTACGGCTCATCCGAAACCGGAGGGATCGCCTACGACTCCGAAGGCATGGCCGACTTGGCATCCGGCACCATCGGGCAGCCCATGCACGGGGTCAAGGTATGGATCGCGCCATCGGGCAGAGTGTCTGTCTCGAGCGGGGCCGTCTTCACGTGCGAAAACCGTCGCCGCGACCCCGATACCGGCTGTGGCATACACCTCATGCCCGACCACGGGACGATCCGGGATGGCATGCTGACCCTGACCGGACGCAGCAACCGCATCGCCAAGCACAATGGCAAAAGGATCAACCTCGAACAAATCGAACGCATCCTCACCGGACACCCGGCCATCCGGGAAGCCTATGTCATTTACGATGAGGAAAATCACCGGCTTATGGCCGCGCTGGCCTGCGACTCGCTACCCGGGGATTTTCCGGATTGGATGTCCGGGAGAATGCCCGCATGGCAGCGCCCGAAATACATTCACGCGACCCCTTCACTGCCCCACAACGACCGGGGGAAACCCGACAAGGCCCGCATCGCCCAAGAGCTTGCAAACCACGCCAAAAGGGTTTCCTGGCCCCAATCAGAAACTCCCTAGTTCCCTTTGGCAGAGTAAACGCGGCACCCATTCAGTTTCCAGAAAAACCGATTCTGGAATAAAAACGGCATGCCTCATGAAAAGTTGCTTTGCCGATTGGCACTGGCCTTTGGCACCCTCGTCTTCAACCAGAAATCGCACCAATACATTGGTATCGATGCTAACTATGTCTTGCGTTTCCATTGCCGGCGAAACATGGCATCCACCCCTCGATCCATTTCATCCTGGATGACAAACACGCCACGCCACGATTAACCAATCGCCGGGTTCCGGAATCAATAGATTGTAAAACTCCCTTGTGGATCGGCTTCAGGTTTGGGATTGGAGGATCGGGCCACGTTAATCGATCCTCCGGTCTTGCTTTGTTTCCCTTGCGAACTAGAAGATGAACTTTCTCCTGTCTTTCCGACTCGAACCTGTTACCGAATTCCCATTTGCCAAACACTTATGTCCGACTCTTTCAACAGTCCCCTTGAACAACGCATCAAAAACCGGATCCGCACAATCCGCGGATGGCCGGCCCCAAGCGTCAACTTCCGCGACGTAACCACGCTTTTTGACGATCCTGACATCTTCGGGGATGCGGTGGAAACCCTTGCTGAGGCAGCGGGTGCACACGGCATCAGCCGCATCGCCGCAATTGATGCGAGGGGTTTTGTACTTGGAGCGGCCCTCGCATCGAAAGCCGGACTCCCCCTGACGCTGGTTCGCAAAGCAGGAAAACTCCCACCCCCATGCATCTCCGAATCCTACGAACTCGAATACGGGAAAGGTGCCATTGAGACCCGGGCAGACGCATGCTCGGACATGGATACCATCATGCTGGTGGACGACCTGATAGCCACGGGAGGAACACTGCGGGCCGCCGCAAAACTCCTGAAAAGTCTTGGAGCCCGGATCCCACTGATCGCGGCCATCATCGATCTGCCAGAGCTTGGCGGCAGTCGGCTCATCCTCGAAGATGGCATCAAGGTAATGGCATTGTGCCGCTTCTCCGAAACGGAATAGTCCGCCTGCCCAAGCCTCCACAATTCAGGATAGTGAAAGATATCTTCGTCATCTTCGGGCTGCTGCTGATTTCGGCTCTTGCCGTCACAGCGGAAAACCAGTTGATACTCGACAACGGAGACGTCATCACCGGAACGATCACCTCAAAAACTAGAAAACATTGGATTGTTGAACATCCGGTGCTCGGAAAACTCAAAATCCCGCGCGACAGTGCGACCATCGCCGACGAAGTGATACCCGATCCGGAGCCCGATCTATTGGATCAGCGCCTCGCTTCCGAACCGACTCCCCCTCCCTCGCCCACAAAGCAAGTGGTGGCCGCTGCGACCCCTCCTCTCGATGAAGGCTCGGATGTCAAACCAGAGGTAATAGCCGACCCATCGGAAACGCCGCCTGCTCCGGACTCGATATGGGATGCTGCGGAGCGGGCGCTTAAGTTCATCGCCCATAATCAGAAGCCATCCTGGTACCCCACTCTTCCGGATAACTGGAACGGCAACCTGAAATTCGGCTTCACCTACAACGACCGTGAAACACTCTCGTCGCAGCGGTATGGAGAATTCGGGGTGGAAGGAAAGACAGAACCGTTCAATCACCAGCTCAGGGCCTTCTATTTGTTTTCCGATCAAGCCGGAGTCCAAAGCGAAAACCGCTGGGGTGGGTCTTACCGTACGCGCTACAACGCGACGGAACTCACTTTTCTGCAGAGTCTCAGTTCGTATGAGGCGGACAACATCAACGATCCGAGATATAAGGCCATCCAATCGCTTGGGGTGGGAACCAAACTCATTAACCAATCGAACTTCACAATTGATGGAGTTATCGGGGGAGCCGCTGAATACAGGGACATGCGAACAACCACTGATTCCACCATCTTCAAGCTGAGCTTGAGCGAGGAATTACGCTGGCGATTCAATGATTCACTTCAGCTCAAGCAATCGGTGAGCCTTCTGGTGGAACCCGATGACTTTTCCCGATACACCATTCGCTTCGATTCATCTGTCGAAACGCCGATCATCGGCGCACTCAATCTCGAGTTTGCTTATCGTTACGATTTTGACTCCACACTCCTTAACAAAAACGCACGCAAAAACACGCGTATCGTCACCTCTCTCGGCCTGAAGTTCTAGCAAAACGATACCCATCCCATCCTATTAATGCCTTGAGGACCAAAACAGGGATTCGGACAGAAAACACCCGCAAGCATCAGAACATCAGATCCTTACAAGTCATCGGACGAAGTCTTTTTGCCATTCCAGGGCCACTCCGGTGACAACTCGAAAACTCAGCCCATTTGCGAAACACAAGATGCCTTTCCTGCAAAGCAACGGAGGGCTTTTTTTGTTGCCACATGCCGCATTTTATGAAAAATTGATATCAGAATCATACTTGAGGATCCTGTCGCCGCCAATGATTTGATTCTATTTCAATGTCCGGAGACGTAACCTTCTCCAGACTCATTCCACATAATCCTGCAACATCATGATAACAAAATCGTTCTCTTCCAAGGGTGACTCTTGTAAAGCCACCTTTTCGGTTCACGTTCCATCCGAAGTTCAACACGTCTCCATTTGTGCTGACTTCAACCATTGGACTCCAGGGTCTGACACCATGTCGAAAAACGGGATTGGCGAGTTTTCCGCCACGCTGTTTCTGGAAACCAACAAACGCTTCAGCTTCAAGTACCTTTTGGACAATGGCCTCTGGTACAATGATTCGGAAGCAGACGGCTACGACGTCAATGAGTGGGGCGATACCAATTCTGTGATCGAGACTTTCCTCCCATCGGGTTTTGCCGCAAAGAGCGCTCCAAAAGCTCCGGCTGCTCCAAAAGCTCCGGCAAAAGAAGCAAAAGCAACTCCCGTGGCAAAAGCGCCTAAGGCCGCAAAAGCCAAGGCTGCTCCAGTGAAGAATGCAGAACCCCCCAAGGCTGCTGCTCCGGTCGAAAAACCGAAAGCCCCGGCCAAACCCAAGACTGCTGATAAACCCAAAGCTGCCGCAAAAAAGAAGTAACTGCGGCTGATCAGGGACATCAAACCAGGGCATCCCGGCGTCTATTCGTCGTGATGCCCTTGCTTTTCCATAGCATCAACACCAACCTACCCCAATCGTGTTCCGCTTCATCCATCCCCGCCTGCTCGCGTTTGATATAGAATGGATTCCCGATCCACACGCAGCCGGCATGCTGTATGGCATCGACACCTCCTCCCGCCATGGAGTGGAAGACGCTTTCCGGAAACTATGGGCTGAGGGAGGTGCCACAGAAGCCAATCCACACCCATTCATCAAGCTTACGTTATCCAAAATCGTTTCGATTTGCGGAATCTACCGCGAAGTCGACGATACCGGCATGGTTCACCACAAACTTGTGACCATTCCATCGCGGGCCGACGACCCGCGCGCCACAGCAGAGCCTTCCATCCTCAAGGCATTTCTCCGATCCACCGCAGACAAACGTCCACAACTCGTTGGATTCAATTCCGCCCGTTCCGATCTTCCAATCATCCTCAACCGTTCCATCGTTCACGGTCTGAGCAGCCACGGATGGGCCATGCGGCCTGACAAACCTTGGGAAGGGATCGACTACTTCGGAGCACATAGCGACTACCACCTCGACCTCGCCGCCTTCCTGGGATGGGGAGCACAAACCCCCAGTCTTCATGAGATCGCGACGATCAGCGGCATTCCAGGCAAGATTGACATGTGCGGAAGCTCGGTCGCAGAGATGGTCCTATCCGGCCAGCTCGACAAGGTGATCGCGTATAACGAGTATGATGCCTTCACCACATTCCTCCTTTGGGCGCGAGTGGCCCATTTCACGGGACACCTCTCCGACCAAGCCTATATCCATGAGCAGGAAGCCATTCTGGCACTCCTCAATCAGGAAATAGAGGACCACGGCAAAGACCATCTCGTCCGATACCGCGATACTTGGCTCGATATGCGGGCCAAAGTTGATTCTGACCCACTTTCCAAAGACCCTGAAGAAGAATCCACTTGAGAGAAGGATTCCGGCTTCTTCCCGTAGCTGAAAACATGCACGTTCCGTCTTCCGGAATCTCAGATTGAAGAGGAAGATGGTGGGACTATCGATGGAGTCTTTCGTCAGGCAGATGGGGAACAAAAGCGCGAGCATGGATGCTCCCGCTACTTTGGGGATCCGCTTGGCGGAGGTTGAAGATGTTCTCTCACTAGGGCACGGAGCTCACTAAGGAAGAGAAATAGGAATCAACCACTGAGAAAGATGATGGTCACTGATGATGGACTTCCCGGGAAAGCGTCGCATCCGTGTCTATCAGTGTGCATCAGTGGTTGAATATTGTTTTCATCTTCGTTCGTGGTTAACCCGCTTCTTTCAGCTTCCAAACCTTGTGGTGGGACCGTAAGTCTAAATCCATCGTCGTGGGCGAAGCTCATCCAGCGAAACCGGAACGGTTGAGCGATGTTAATACTAAGAGATTTTTACATCGCCCTGTCCTTCATCTTAACGCACTAAAAGATGCGGACCTCCTGAATAGCCAGCCGGAAGGATGATGCCCGACGAAGCCTATCTCCCCGATGCAACGATCTCACGAATGGATCGCACGCGATAGTCGCAGTCGATCCACATCTCAATTTCCGTTTCCGAGCACACCCGCATCTCCACTTTATTGGAAAGCCCCTCAACCATGACCTCGAAGTCTGAGCCCAAGCCTTTCTTCACAATCTCCAAGTCCTCAAAAATCCGGCTCAGAATATCTTTCCGGTATTGACCAGGGCGCCGGATGAACAACCCGACTGGACCGTCCACCAGCTTGAGCGACGGAGTCTCAATGTTCATTCCTACCATAAGATCACGAATCTCTTTCACCCTTTGATAGGTTCTGGTATCAGCTGAAAGATCGACAAATATCACAAAATGGGCAAACGAAACGACTGCCTCGCCCTTTCCGAGGAGGGTCCGCTTTCTATCCGCGCTTGCAAAATGGATCTCGCGAGGTTCAAATCTAAGACCTTCTGTCTTATTGACAGCCTCCGCGATCTTACTGACCCAATCGTTGAGTTCGGCATTCCGCACTTCGGCTTTGTCAGCGATACTTGCCAATGCGTATTGGATCAACAGCGCATCCGCTTTTCGCACAATCGATACTGGAGTATTGGGGACCGCAAGATTCGAATCTTCGATAAACTCAGCATTAACGGAAGAAAAACTTGAGCCCAAATCTTCCAATTGAGTCCGCATCCGAGTCCCAGCCAAGGCATTCATCGCCAAGTATCCGGAATCTTGCTCACCGGATACCATGAAAGGATTGAGAGTATACACATCCTCCGACATTCCTTCCTGCCCAACACAAGGGAAAAGGCTTACAAGAAAGACAACAAAAACTACGGGGTTCCGGATTTTCATGGACCCTTTATGATCATTCGTCACAAGGACGTCAAATCCCAAACACCCAGTTGTTTGCAGGCCATGGACTCAATCCGGATCCGCAGAATTTCCACCGCGTTCACCCTGCGATCATCGAAATGGTTGGGCCCTTTCTGCCCATGGTGCGTCATGATCACGTCCAGACCATGCCGTTTATCGGCTGGATCTTCCACAAACTCGACATGACCGTACCCCACGATGGATCGCGCCTTTGTAGACCAATCACACGCCACTTCGCGCCGTATCACCTCAGACGGGGTCTCGATTTCGAAACACACCCTCGGGTTCTTCCTCAGAATCTCAATCTTACGGCCCGCACGGGCGGAGTGCACATAGATCACCCCATCCTCATAGCCATAGTTCAATGGCACGACATATGGCTCGGCCCCATCCACCATTGCTAACCGGCATACCTGTGCCGAAGACAACAACTCACCGATTATCCCCTGGTCACTGACTTCTTTTTCTCTCCTGCGCATCGCGACAATCCAATTGGCGACCATGCGAAACCAATTGCGCAGTCCATGCAACACCCGATTCACAACACACCATGAGAGCCCGGAGCCAAGCGCAAGCCAGACCTCTGCGGTGTCCGGTATTTCGGTTTCTGCCATTTGCGCTCCTGGTGTTCTGCGTTACGATCAAACCATGAAGTATGGGAAATGGTTGGTAGTCTTTGGGCTTCTCGGGTTCAGCGGATGCGTGCGCCTTCCGGATGGAATTGAGCCAGTCACAGGGTTCGATCAACAACGTTACCTCGGCAAATGGTATGAGATCGCCCGGCTGGATCACTCATTTGAAAGAGGCCTGAATCAGGTGACCGCTGACTACAGCATGCGTCCCGATGGTGGCATACGGGTGACGAACCGCGGCTGGTCTCCGGAAAAGGGTGAATGGAAAGAAGCCGAAGGCCGGGCTTATTCCGTCAAAGATCCGACTACGGGATTTCTCAAAGTCTCCTTTTTCGGACCTTTCTTCGGGTCCTACGTAATCTTTGAAATGGACCAGACGGACTACCAATACGCTTTTGTATCCGGACCCGACCGATCCTACCTATGGATGTTGGCTCGCCAGCCCGACCCCGACAAGGCAATCATTGAGCGGTTCGTTCAACGTGCGGGCGAACTCGGCTTTGCGACCGACGAACTCATCTTCGTCGACCACCAACAAGCGGAGCATCCGAAGAACATGCCATAAACCTGCGAGTCGCCCCGAAAGATCATAACATCGGTGTCGGGACAATACTTCCCTACTCCAGACACTCCAACCGTTTGATACGATCTTCGATCGGGAACAGGAAATCGTCAGCATAATCTTCACAAAAAGGGCTATTCCGAAAGTCTACCCCGGATCCACTTCACTGCGAAACCAAACAGCAACACAACGGCTACGATGATCGCAAACGCCTTCAAAATCCCTTGCATATAGACGAGCCTGTTCAGCACATGAAAAGAGTTTTCACTCAACTTCATGCCCCAGTGGGACAGTAACCCAACCTGAAACGCATCTACCCTTTGCACTTCCAGATAGGCGAAGGCAAGTAGCAGCATCGAAAGGCCAACGCAAACCGGTTTCCATGTACGGAATCGTCCGAGACATCCGAGCAGGCCCATCAACACCGCCGCTCCCATCCATCCCATTCTCCAATCGGCGAGGCGAGACAAACGGACAATGACCGACTCCGCCTGATCAAGAGCCGGAACGGGAAAGTAACCCTGATAGATGACATCCGGAAGACCCACCCGGGCAGCCATCCATCGGGTCTGAAACGGAGTCAAGAAACAAGCTGCAAGGACAAGAACTCCCAAAAACAACACAAGAAGGAGAACCATATGTTCTCCTTTCTTGCGCCTAAGCGGATCAGGATAGCGGGGATCCGTGATCACCCGCCAGATATTATCCCTTAATCTCATGAAATCATCCCGACCCGCTGTCATTCATGAAACGGGAACACGCCTTATTCGGCCGAATAACGGTATTCGGTGGTGGTCTTGTAGACTTCACCCGGACGAAGAATCGTTGACGGGAAAGCCGGTTGATTCGGCGAGTCCGGATAGTGCTGCGTTTCCAGACAGAATCCCGAACGCTTCGGATAGGGCTTGCCCGACTTCGCACTGCTCAGATCACTGGCATCGAGGAAATTCCCACCATAGAACTGAATACCGGGTTCCTCCGTCCAGACTTCCATCACGCGGCCGCTGGCAGCATGCTTCACGCGTGCGGCAAGAGCCATCGAGCCATCCTGATTATCCAAAACCCAGTTATGGTCATAGCCGCCACCGAGCGCGATCTGCGGGTGATCCGCATCGACGCGTTCACCAATCAGGTGCGGTGTGCGGAAATCAAAAGGAGTGCCTTCCACAGGAGCGATCTCGCCAGTCGGAATCAGCCCTGCATTCACAGGCGTGAACGAAGAGGCCTTCAGCATCAGCTCATGGTCGTTGATGGTGGGCGAACCTTCCCCCGCCAGATTGAAATAGGAGTGATTTGTCAGGTTGATCGGGGTGGCCTTGTCCGTGCTTGCCTCATAAGAAATCCGCAGAGCATTCGACGCATCCAACCAATAGTGAACCGTCACCGTGAGGTTCCCGGGATAGCCTTCTTCTCCATCCTTGCTCACATATGAAAGCTTCAAGCCCTGAGTGCCATCTTCAGCAACCATAGGTTCTGCGTCCCACAACACCGTATGGAAACCCTTGAAACCACCGTGCAAGGAACAGGGAATGCCACCCGGATCATTGTTAAGCGGGAGCTTGTAGGTCTCGCCATCCAAGGTAAATGTCCCATTGGCGATACGGTTTCCAAAGCGACCGATCAAGCTACCGAAGTAGTATACCTTTTTCTCATAGTCGCTAACCTTATCGAACCCGAGCGCCACATCGGCAAGCTTTCCATCACGGTCCGGAACCAACAGATTAACCACGATGCCACCATAGTTGGTGATCTCGGCTTTCATGCCGGATTTATTGGTGAGGGTGTAGATCATTGCGGTCCGTCCATCGGCCAGATCACCAAAAGAACGGGATGGGATTGGACAACCTCCGCAACACCCATCTGCGTGTGCGCCGGAACCAAGTAGAGAAGCAAGTATCATAATGGGTAGAATCTTGTTTATTTTCATATGCGTATTTGGAGTAATGAGGCAAAGACAAAAAAAAGCCCCTTCCGGATTCACACCCGAAAAGGGCCATGAGGAACAAAATCAACTCAGCCAGAAACTGAAGTAGATGTAAACGCCAACGACCAGACCGAGAACGCCGATGGTGGCAACGACATCGATCCAGTTCCAGCTCTCCCTGGTCTCCTTGCGCTGGGCATCGGTCATCGAACCGTAGGTCAGACCAGCGATCTGCTCCTCATTCGGAGCCGGACTCATCAATGACACCACAATCACCAGGATCACGCTGAAGATAAAGAGCACACCCGAGAAATAGTAACCATTGTATTCTCCGATTTGGAACAACAGCCCTTCGGTGCCCAACGCTCCACTCTTCGACATCGTCTGAATCGTGAGCTTGAGCATTCCGAGCACAAATCCAGTCAACAGCCCGACCAAAGCGCCGGTCGAATTGATCCGCTTGAAGAACAGGCCGAGCAGGAATACCGCCGTGATCGGAGGAGCAAGGAAGCCCTGAACATTCTGCAGGTAGTCGTAAAGCCCGGCATTTCCTTCGGAAACCTTCTTCATGATCGGGATCCAGATCAACCCGGCCAACACCACAAAACCCGTCGCTACCCGACCCACATGCACGAGTCTGGCCTGACTCGCATTTGGGTTCATCTTACTGTAAATGTCCACGGTAAACAGCGTCGCACAGGAATTGAAAAGCGATGCCAACGACGACATCAGAGCTGAAAGCAATCCTGCCACAACCAAACCGCGCAATCCCACCGGCAGCATCGTCTGCACCATGGTAGCGAACACCGCGTCACCCAAAAGTTCACCAGAGCCATCGGTCTTGAACGGGATTTGAATGATACCCTTCTGATGGAGCGCATAGCCGATCATTCCCGGAATCAGGAAGATCATGACCGGCCAAACCTTAAGAAAACCACCCCAGATTGCACCGCGGCGGGCATCCTTGAGGCTCTTCGCTGCCAATGTGCGCTGCACGATGTATTGGTCAGTACACCAATACCATATACCGATCACCGGAGATGCGATCATCACGCCCAGCCATGGGAAGTTCGGATCGGTATTCGAACGCCAAAGCGCGAAGCGTTCCGCACTCACCTTACAGGTCTCGATGAGCTCATTCCATCCGCCGAGGTGTTTCAACCCGAAGTAGGTGATCATGGACGATCCCAACAACAGCACAAAAGTCTGCGCAACCTCGGTGTAAACCACCGCACGAAGACCACCCAGAATGGTGTAAATCCCCGTCAGGATAACCGTTGCAAAGGCGCCGACCCAGAATGCGTTCTCGGGAGTCCCGAAGGTATCCGGGAGCAGTGTCTGGAAAACAATCGCGCCGGCATAAACCGTGACCGATACTTTCGTGAAAACGTAGGCGACCAAACTCACGATCGAGAGCACCCAACGCGTCTTCGCGTTGAAGCGACGCTCCAAAAACTCGGGCATCGTGAATACGCCCGAGCGGTAATAGAAAGGCACAAAGACCCATCCGAGCATGATCATCACCCAGGCGTGAAGCTCCCAGTGTGCTTGTGCCATCCCGTTATTCGCGCCGGAACCGGCGAGTCCGACGATATGCTCGGATCCGATGTTCGACGCGAACAGCGAACATCCCACCACGAACCAACCGACATGGCGTCCGGCGAGAAAGTAGTCGGCCGCTGTTTTCTGGTTACGCGATGATCGCCAGACAATGCCGACGATGATCGAAAAATAGAAGGCTACGACAATCCAGTCAATGGTTGTCAGTGAGGTAAGCTGATTAGTCATATCTATTTCTAACTTTAGTTTTGGGGATCCATCACAAAAAGAAATCCATTCGGGAAATGCAACTGTAGTATCAGAGAAATTCGGGGAAAAAGGTGGTGATTAAACGCTAAACACGAGCATTGGCAATCGGTTTTTCCGTTGTTTGGGCACATCAACTCTGCCCGTAATAGGCTTTTGGCCCATGCTTGCGATCAAAGTGTTTGGACAACAATGCGTTTGGGATCGGCTGAACCTCCGGACAAAGCATCCGGGTCTTCCAAGCCATCTCCGCAATGATCTCGAGCGTCAACGCATGCTCCAGGGCATCGTTCGCGTCCCTCCCCCATGCAAACGGACCATGGCCACGGACCAGTACCGCAGCGCATTCCAACGGATCGCGATCACTGAGTGTCTCAACAATCAGGTTTCCGGTCTCCCATTCGTATTCCCCACGGATTTCGTCATCGGTGAGGAACCGGGTGGTGGGAACTGCGCCCCTGAAGCTGTCGGCGTGAGTCGTTCCGAGACACGGAATACTGATTCCGGCCTGTGCGAATACCACCGCGTGTCGGGAATGGGTGTGCACCACACTCCGCACCCCGCGGGAACCATACTCAATGAAGAGGCGGCGATGGGTTGGTGTATCCGACGATGGACGCAGTTTTCCGTCCACCACCTTGCCCTCAAGGTCAAGGATGACAATGTCGGCATCCGTCAAGGCATCATAGGCCACCCCACTCGGCTTGATGGCAAAACAACCTGCATCCGGATCATACACACTGACATTTCCGAAGGTCATGTCCACGAGTCCGGACGAACCGAGGCGTCGATTCACGTCCGCGCAGGAAGCCCTGAGTGATGCGAATTTCATGCCCAGCCTTTCATTCCATAGGCGGCTTCGTTCCACCTTAAAGCCTGCTTCAGCGAGAAGAGATCCGTCCGTTCATCGATCTTGACCATTTCGATGCCCGCCATCTCCGAAAAATCCTCAAGGTATTCCGGGGTAACGGTCAGGCTGAAGCCGGTGTGATGTGCCCCACCCGCAAGAATCCATGCAGCTGCTCCGGTCTTCAAGTCGGGCATCACTTCCCACAGCACACGCGCGACCGGAAGCTTGGGCAAAGGATGGGATGGCTTGACAGAACGCACCGTATTCACGACCAGGCGGAACCGGTTTCCCATGTCGACAAGGGATGCATTCAAAGCCGGACCCTCCGCGCCATCGAATACGAGACGCACCGGATCCGCCTTTCCGCCGATTCCCAGCGGATGAATCTCACAACTTGGCTTACCCACCGCAATGCTGGGACAAATCTCGAGCATGTGCGAACCCAGACAGCGCATCCCGTCAGGTGAGAAATGGTAGGTGTAGTCTTCCATGAAACTGGTTCCCCGATCAATGCCTTGTGCCATGACCTTCATGGCACGGACCAGCGCAGAATGCTTCCAGTCTCCCTCAGCTCCGAACCCATAGCCTTTTTGCATCAGGCGTTGAACGGCCATTCCCGGCAATTGCTTGAGACCATGGAGATCTTCAAATGTGTCGGTGAATGCCCCATATCCACCCGTTTTCAAGAACGATTCGAGAGCGAGTTCGATGCGGGCTTCCTCACGCAAGGATGCGTGCCGCGCGCCGCCCTTGCGGAGTTCCGACACTACCGAGTAGCTCTGCTCATACTCCGCACAGAGCGCATCAATGTCGGAGTCCGCCACCTGGTGCATGATCTGGATCAAATCGCCGATCCCATGGGTATTTACCGACACCCCGAGTCGCAACTGCGCCTCGACCTTGTCACCCTCGGTCACTGCAACCTGTCGCATATTATCCCCAAAACGGACAACCTTGAGCTTTTGAAGATCGGCCCATCCTGCTGCGGCCCTTGACCAGACACCGAGACGCTCACGAACCTCAGCGTCCTGCCAATGCCCAACCACGACCTTACGGTTGATGCGCATGCGCGTGGCCATGTACCCAAACTCACGATCCCCATGCGCGGACTGGTTCAAGTTCATGAAATCCATGTCGATGGAGGACCATGGAATATCCCGGTTATACTGGGTGTGAAGGTGGCACATGGGCTTCCTCAACAACGAAAGTCCACCGATCCACATCTTAGCCGGCGAAAACGTATGCATCCAGCAGATGAGGCCGGCACATTTGTCGTCCACATTGGCCTCTGCGCAGAGCTTCCGAATCGCATCCGGCCCGGTCAGAACCGACTTGAATACCACCCGCACCGGAATCATCGGGTCGGCATCCAACGATGCAACAATTTCCCGGGAATGCGCGTCCACAAGCTGGAGCACGGCTTCGCCGTAAAGGTGTTGGCTGCCGGTTACAAACCACAGCTCCATGGATTTGAGAGAATTCTCATTCATGATAATCTTCCTGTTGTTTCCCGTTCCAAGCGGGACCATTTTTTATTGTTTCGAAAGCATCCAATGACCCCCGAGTCACTCATCCGGCGTTTTCGGAACCGGCAATTTGTTCCTCCCGGATCGAAAGCAGCTCCTTCATGACATCACCCATCGGCCCGGACGAACGCCCGCCAAAAGCATCGTGCAAGCGGAGATACAGAGCGTAGAGCCGCTCATACACCGCATGGCGCCCCGGATGAGGCTTATAGACACGCTCTTTGACACCCGTCATCGCGGCCTGTGCGGCAGCAAAACTGGAGTGCCCTCCTTTTCCGGCACCGGCCAGCACCGCCGCAGCGATTGCAGCACCCAAGGCGCAAGCCTGGCCGGAGCGGGCCACCTGCATCACGCGACCCGTCACATCCGCATAGATCTGCATCAGCATCGGATCCTTTTCCGCTATTCCACCGCAGCACACGACTCTTTCGATGGGTACTCCGTTGGATGCCATCCAATCCATGATCACCCGGGCTCCATAGGCGGTCGCCTCCACCAAGGCACGGTAAATCTCTGCCTTTGTGGTCAGGAGAGTCTGTCCAAGGATCAAACCGGTCAGCCGTTGATCCACCAGAATCGTGCGGTTCCCATTGTTCCAATCGAGTGCAAGCAAGCCGCTGACTCCTGGTTCCTGAGCTTCCACTTCAGCGCGCAAAGCCTTATGCAGGGCGCCATCGCCTCCGAGCACAACCTCGACCCACCATTTGAACAAATCCCCGACCGCGCTCTGGCCGGCCTCAATACCCTTGAATCCGGGAAGAATGGACCCATCCACAATCCCGCAGATTCCGGGAATGTCACATTTTACCGCATTCATGGAGGCCACCGTGCAATCGCAGGTGGAAGTGCCGATCGCCTTGACCAAAACACCTTCCTTCACCCCGCTACCGATCGCTCCGTAATGCACATCAAACTGCCCAATCGCAATCGGAATGCCCTCGCTCAATCCCAGTTTTGTCGCCCATTCGGAGCATAGGCTACCAGACGCATGATTTGCATCCCATGCCTTTTCATAGAGATGATCTCTCAGATCCGCCAACGCTGGATCCAGCATCGCCAGAAACTCCTTATCGGGCAGGCCACCCCATTCTTCCGAATAGAAAGCCTTGTGCCCGGCCGCACACACTCCTCGCCGGATCGCCGACGGGTCCGTGACACCGGCCAACACCGATGGGATCCAATCCGCGATCTCAACCCACGATGCCGCGGCACGAAAGACATCCGGTGATTCATTCAGGCAATGCCAAAGCTTACTCCACCACCATTCAGACGAATACGTATCACCGCACTTCGCAATATACTGGGGTCGGTGTTCCCTCGCCAGTTCGGTAATGCGGGCGGCCTCTTCGTGGGAAGTATGATCTTTCCACAGCCAGCACTCGGCCGCCGGGTTGCCGCGCCAACGCGGTTGCATCGCCAAAGCCCGGTTCAACGGATCCACAGGCATCGGAGAGGATCCGGTCGTATCTACGCCGATTCCGATCACGTCCTTCGGATCAAATCCGGACGGATGTGCTCTCGCCCGTTCCATTGCACCTGCGACACTCTTCTCGATGCCGATGAGATAGTCTCCCGGATGCTGCCGCGCAAGGTGCGGATTCCGACGGTCCAGAATCACACCCTGCTGACCGCTGGGATAGACGCATTCGCCCACGCCAAGCTCCTCGCCGTCTTCACAACGAACCAAGAGCGCTCGCACCGAGTTTGTGCCAAAATCCAGACCTAGGGTAACAGCCATACCCCCTGCATCGTGTCATTCGATTTCGCTTGCCCAAGATTCCGATAGCTTTACAGTCAAGCCCTTCATACCCTCCGCATTCTTTTCTCCGTCATGCATCTCCCATCCATGGCCGATATCGCCCGCGAAGCTGGCGTCTCGCGCAACGCAGTCTCACTCGCTCTCCGCAACGATCCCCAGATTGCGCACGCCACACGTGAGCGCATTCAGGCCATCGCCGATCGATTAGGCTACCAGCGCAACCCCGCAGTCGGCACCCTCATGTCGCAGATGCGGCGACGTTCCTCTCAAGGAAGCCTCGGAACCCTCGCACTGATCAACGCCAACCACGATCGAAACGCGGTTCTGGATCATCCGACTATCCCGGACTACTTCAACGGATGCCGCACCCGTGCGCTTTCGCTCGGGTATTCGGTGGACAGCTTCTGGCTTCACGAACCCGGAATGTCCGGGAACCGTTGGAAGGACATCCTGCAGGCTCGGGGAATCCGCGGCATTCTCCTCATCGGCATGATGAAACAGAACCGGATCCCGGAATGCCTCTATCCTTCGCTGGAGCAGATCCCCTGCGTGGTCACGGGTGTCCGGACCCGACGCCCCGCAATGTCGTTTGCGTCTGTGGATCACTACATCCTCAGCCTTCGCGCATTCGAAAAAGCCATCGACCTTGGCTACCGTCGTCCGGGTTTGGTTCTGGATCAGGAAATCAATGATCTTGTCGAGCACCGCTTCAGCGCCGGTTACGCCTCGGGCCAACTTCTGCTTCCTCCCCAGGATCGGATTCCACCCCTCTTTGATGTTCATGCCTCGCGCGTGGATCCCGGAATCTTCCGGCGCTGGTTCGAAACTCACCGGCCTGACGTGATTTTCACTCTCTACAACGTCGTGCGAACATGGATTCAGGATCTCGGACTCAGGGTTCCGCAGGACATCGGACTGATCCAGCTTGAGTGGCGAGGCAACCGACCCGAATGGGCAGGCATGAAACAACACAATGATCTGTGTGGCAGCGTGGCGGTGGACATGCTCCTGCGCATGATTCACAACGGCGAATGCGGGATCCCCCCGTTTCCCATCGCCACCCTGATCGGGCCCACATGGGTCGATGGGTCAACCGTCACCTATCCGGGCTAGAACCGACCGCCCCAGCCTCCCTCTCCCGTGATTTCCCTCTCTGTTGCCCGCCATGCCCACTCGCCGTATATCTTCGCCGAAGGCCAAATCCGCCTCCCCACCCTGCAACCGCAGACTGCGCCACAGGATGCTTCCGTGGATTCTTTCCGTCTTGATCGTTTGTTTGCTATTCGGCCTTATCAGGACACACCCTTTTGTGTTATTTCCCCACCGGATCGAAGTGTCCGGGGTTCAGCTTTGTTCGGATCGTCCCTTCTCCGAAGCCGCGGCCCAAGTTCTGATTGAGGACACCATCCAAAGGATGCAGGCCATCCCCGATTGGAAACCATCCAAAGGCCTGAGCGCCTTCATCTGTAACTCGACATGGCGACGTCGCCTGTTTTTCTTTCCAAGCTCCAAAGCCGGCGGACTCGCCTACTATCTTTTACCGCACAGTTTCTTCAGCGGAGGAGACATTGCCCTCAACCAACTCATACGATACGACGGGCAAGCGGTTACCGATGAACGCACCCTCTCCTATTTTCTCGCACACGAGTTCACCCACATCCACCATGAACGAACGGTGGGAACCTGGCGCTTCCATCGCACACCGGACTGGATCAAGGAAGGCTACGCTGACTTCGTCGGCCGCGGCGATGCATGGAAAAGAAGCACCGCGAAGGAAGGATTCCTGAACAACTCCCCGGAAATGACCACCCCCGGCATTGCGCCCTACCTCCGCTTCAACCTGCTCTTCTCCTACTACCACACCCAGATGGGCCAGTCGGTGGAATCCCTTTCCATGCATCCGACTTCCAGGGAGGAAGCCGAAGCCTCGCTTTTGGAGGCACTGAGCCACTAAAAATCCGGATCCTGACTGCATGATCCCCAAAGACCGGTCACGCATCCGGGCCTTCAAGGTGATCTTTCGGATACCCGGCTTCATCATCCTGATCATACAAAGCTATGTGCGCACACTTGACTCCTCCACAGCGTGGGATTTCTCTAGGTCAGCTCGTAGTCACAATGCCAAATGATCATTCGGCACAACAAAAACAAGATTCTCGATAATCATGGGTCTGGAGTCCGTTGAATTCTTTATGCAGCTTGAAGAGACTTTCGGAATTGATCTTCCGGAGAATGAGGTGCGTCACGCATACACTCCCGCTGCGGTGATCGATCTTGTAGTGTCAAAGGTTCGTCTGTCCAAAGACCCGGCATGCTCAACCCAAAGGGCATTCCACGTATTGAGACAAGCGCTGATGAAAACGCTGAATCTCTCACGCGACAAGATTACACTCACCACCCCAATTGCCGGACTGTTTCCCGAGAACGCGGATAAGATGAAATCATTATGGTCCAAACTAAAGGAGGAAACCTGCTCCCGAAGCTGGCCGGATCTATCGTTACCCAAATGGATGAGCATCGGCATTGCAGGCCTGTGGGTCCTCATGGTGATCCTGTTTCTATCATTTCTGGTGCTTCCAGAAAGAATTTGGCATATCAATGCTCTGTGGTTTCTGATTATCAATCCGATATCCGCAACTCTACTCACACTTGTGCTGCTGCGACTTTCCAATCCCTTCAGAAAACACCTTCCCCACGGATTCAATACAGTCCGTGATATGATCCGGCCCGTTTTGTCGTCGGACAAGCTCGACTGGAACCGCAAAATGATATCTATAGAAATCAGGAGAATACTGATCGAGGACTTCAAAATTCCCGAAGAGTATTACCATGAACAAGCCGATATTTACAAAGACCTGGGAATGGGATAAGGCATCTCTCGATCTTTGACTCCGAGTGCTCATATTTCCCAGTAAAGGTGTCTGGAAAATCACGTATATCGAAGAAGTCTGGCACGGCGCGTTAGCGACGTTGTCCAACACCGACTGGTTCTGTTTTTTCTCACAAAGGCTCCAAGACACAAAGCTATTCATCGAGTTGTCCATTGATCGTTTGAGTGATTCCATTTTTCGTGAGTTCATCCCCAAAGTTGAGGAGAAATCCAAGTTTCAACCCCAACGCTCGATGGAGCTGGATGCATTCATCAACAATAATCTTCCCTATTGGGAGATGTCGCCTGCGGCTCGGAACGTTATTAGTCTTTCTTTGTGCCTTTGAGCCTTGGTGAGAGGTTCTTTCATGTCAGAACAGCGACACATCCCAACTGATATCTACAGAAGTCTCACATAGACCTGATCGGATCAGAATGAGGCTCCCTGCTTCAGCTTTTTGTCGAAGCCCAGGTAAAGATTGAGTCCTTCCTCAATGTCGCCTCGCAGGTTGATCCGGATGCCTTCAATGGGGATGCGGGTGTCCTTGGAAAAGGAATGCCCCTGAAGCAAGAGAATGGAAGGTTCCACATCTGTTTTTCCCGTCGGGACGAGATCAAGACGCATACCCGTCACAACCATGTCCTGAACGGCCTCATTCAGGCGAATGTTGCGTTTGGGATCAATAACCACGTCCGGAAGGTAGCCATCCAGCCAACGGGTGTCATTCTGCCGGAAACGCCCGTTCTCTCCCGGCATCAGTGCCACATAGCCATGCCCCCAGCGGATGTACCCATCGTCGAGCATCAGGGGAATTCTCCCTCCGAGCTTGCCCGACACCTCAGCTTGAAATTCAGGAATCAATGCCGCAACTTCGGCCGCCTCGACATTCTCGAGCTCCACTGTGAAATGCAGCTCCTTCCATGGTGGTCGAATGACCAGCTTCTCGGCCAGCCGAACCTTACCCCCGCAGATACCGACCGATGCACCCGACACTTCCACTCCACCATCCTCCAAAGCCCTCATCTCGACCCTCGCGTCACTGAAAGTCACTTTCCCGAATCGGAGCGACTCCACAGTCAAAACCTGCGGGGACTCGTCCTTGAGAGGGATCAAAGACTCCACAACCGCCGCCTCAAGCGACACTCCACTCATCTCCAGATCAAGCTTGGGAATCCCCACATTCATGCCAGCGATGGATGCTTCCAAATCCGCCTTCACCTCAGAACCTTGCGTTTGAATCGAACCTTTGGCATTCAGAATCCCGTCGACAAGAACCTGCCCGATCTCACCGCCGGGCAGATTCAACTCGAGGTGGGTTCGTTCGGACTCAGGACAGATCCCCAATTCCCATCGAACCTCATTGCGGTTTCGATCACTTGCCGGATTCACCCCTTCCATTTCAAATCTGAGGCTTGGATCCAAAACCGAAGCGGACCAT
>JAPXRV010000030.1:0-33511 GCA_033813415.1 Opitutales bacterium
ATGGCATGAGGTTATCCAAATCACTCGACAACGACACCCCCAAGTTTGCCTACATACCCGATGCCCGGGACCAGAGCACCTACCGGATCAGTGAAGTCGCCACTGATGGCCGGATCGTGATCACGCCCGACCATTGGCTAAGCTTTCAGACACGCTACACCGAGTCGCAGGATGTCCTTTTTCCCGAACTCCGGATGGACGCCGAATACGACAGGGCGAACTCATTCTCCACCACCTATCACGTATTCAAGCCATCCGCCAGCCTCGAGAACCTGTCAGTACGTATCTTTGCTAGTATTGCTGATCAGGAACTCAACGACCGATGGCGTGTCAGCAAATTCAGGAGCATCCCGGAAGCCACGCTGGATCAATACTCCACCCGCGCCATGTCGAAGAGCGAGTCCATTGGGTTGGACTTCCGGGCGGAAAAGGAGCTACCGGACTCACAAATGGGGTTTGGACTGAGGTGGAACTGGCAGTATTGGGACATGCTTTCTGAGACCATGAACGTCAGAGCCCGGTTGATTCCCCTCATCGACCAAACCAACCTCAGCACGTATATCGAAGGAGATAAATATTTCGGAAACTTCGAATTCTCCGGTGCGGTCCGTTTTGACCAGTTTGAAACGGAGCCCAAGGACAGCTTGGCGCTTCTTCGCAACTACAGACCGTCAACCCCACTGATGATACGGGAGAACGGATTGAGCAGCCGTGTAAGTCTAAAATACCTCCTCACGGATGTCACCCACTTTTTCGTTGAGATCGGCCACTCGGTGAGACTGCCCGATCCGCATGAGCTCTACCTTCAATATGAACAACCCCAGGCCCCAGGAAATGTGCTGGCGTGGGTCGGCAACCCGGATCTGCGGTCTGTCAAAAACACCTCTCTGGATGTCGGCTACTCATCCCGCTTGAGTGTTGTCCAAGTCGATCTGAGGGGGTTTTACTCATTCATCAATGACCTGATCTACCTTGAGACCCTTGATCCAGGGTCGTTTGAGGCATCCCCACTCGGAACAATTCACAGTTTCTCGAATATTGACGCCCGACTCTACGGAATCGACATGGCCGTCAGTCTGAGTCTATCGGACGCTCTCAAGATGCAGGGGTCGCTTGCCTACCTCCACGGCAGCAAATACCGGATGGATGGTTCTTCCGGAGATGCGGATTTGTCGGAACTACCTCCAATAGAAGGAAACCTCGCCGTTATTTTCAAAGGAGCACGCTGGTTTGGGCGGGCGGAAATACGGGTTGCGGACTCACAACTCAAAGTCGATCAGGCCATCCATGAAGTGCCACTTGAAGGCTACACCATTTTCAATCTGGTGGCAGCTTGCAATCTTACCCGCAACGTACTCTGGGCTGTGGGTATCGATAACCTCGGGAACCAGGTGTATACCAGCCGCAACGTAAACACCCGCAACCCCTTCTCAAACTTCAACGTCGTCAACGAATCCGGTCGCTTCGTCTACACTTCACTGCGGGTTTCGTTCTAAGGCGATGCCTGTCGATTCTTACACGTATTTAGAAAGGACCTAGATCGATTCAACCCATAGGTAACTGAATCAAGCTCATATCATTCCCGGATCCGGGTCTGCTCATCCTCAACCTCCATCCAACATACATTCAGGGCGTCGGCCCGCTGGTCACCGGACGGTCATAAGGGATTTGATTAACCGCAGGTGTTCACGCCACGGAGTGCGACTACCCGGCCGCTCCATCCAATCCACGCCTTTCTCTGTGATCCGGTAACCAGCCCTCACCAAAGCCGACAGCAACTCAAGATCCATCCCCAGACCATCCACCTTCAACCCTGTCTGGACCGCCGCATATGCACCCGACCGGAGGAGCTTGAATCCGCACTGGGTGTCCTGCACCGGCAAATGCAAGCGACATCTGGCCGCCTTTGCGAAAAGTATCCCAATCATCTTCCGGTGCCACCTCCGCCGCACCAAACGACCGGATTCTCCACGAACCATGCGGCTTCCGACAACGGCATCGGCTTCAGGATCTTCATTCAACACATGATCCAGCAAGCGAATCACCTCCGCCGCTGGAACCGCTCCATCCGCATCCACAAACCCTAGCCAGTCGTAGTGTTCTCCGGACGCATCCCACGCCGCCCGAATGGCCGCACCCTTCCCTTTGTGCGGAGAAAGCCCGATAACCGGCAGAACCTTATCCGATTTCCCGTAGCCTCCGAGTATAGCAGTCAGCTTCCCGTATTCGACCGGCCCAGACCCATCGTCGACCACCTGAACATCCACATTGAGACCACTCTGCCCGAGGCTCATCATCAGGTCAGATAGAAATGCCGGCAATCTCCGGCTCTCGCGGAAACAAGGGATTGCGAGAAGGCAGGATCGCTCTCCACGTTCCATCATAACCACGGTTTACCCGATAAGATCATAGGTCCGGGTGCCCAATTCGTATGCCCGACCGATTGACATGCGGTATTCCCGGGGCGTCTTGCGGACAACCTTCTTAAAGACACGAGTAAAGTAACTCGCGTTGCGGTATCCGCAAGCATCAGCGGTTTCCTCAATATTGAGTGCCGTGGTTTCGAGCAGGTTTTTCGCCAACTCGACGCGACTCCGGTTTATGTATTCTGTCAGGGCAAGTCCGGATTCTTTTCGAAAAACATGGGAAAGATAGTCCGGAGTGCACTGGACATGGTCCGCCAATACCCGAACTCCAAGACGCGAATCCGACAAGTGCTTTTTGATGTACTGCTGACAAATCACGACCTTGAAAGAATCACGGGTTCGCGGCTCCTCATCCCCGGCGGACAGGTGGAGCAACACCGAAAGATGTGCGATCAACAGCCCCCGGATCACATTGGAAGAGATATCTCCGTGCCTCCGATACCAGGCCACCGCATGCTCGAGATAGGCATGAGGCGGAGGCGCATCCGATTCGATCCGGAAGCCCTCCCTGCGTGACTTGTGCATGCAGGCAAAACCATCCTCTCCCCTCACTCCAAGGTGCGCGAAGACCCTCTGCTGGGTGTGATAGGAAACCACCACATTCATGAAAGCGCCAAAATCCTTGTCGTTATGGGCCTTCTCACGGTGGGGAATCCCGGCCGGGATAATGAGCATCGTCCGCGGCTCCACGGAAATCGACGCCCTTGGCATGAGAACCTCACTAACCCCGGAAAGCTGCATGAACAACTGGGGTGTGCTGTGGTGGTGCAAGCCAGGCGTCGCCGGACTCGCATTCGGCTCATCCGGGATCAGCAGATGATTGCGCTCAGAACGCAACCGATCCACCTCCTCGTGAACTGCGGATACGAATATCCGCCTGAATGCATTCCGATCCTCCTCCAGATCCTTGCCACCGTTCTCGCTCATTCAGGAATATTTCAATTATTCAAAGATTATTGTGCGCTTTCTCAATTGAGTTGAAAGACGAGATGTCCAAGATATGTGTCATAACCGCCAGTTTTTTGCAACTATTCTTGGAAAAGACCGGTGCAATACCGTCGTTCACCCCTCTGCGTCGCAGCAGTTCCCCTTGCCTGTGCCGGAGATCAACCCCTTAGATCCATGACATCCGAAACCCCTTATCCGACCCGGAACAAACTATTTCTGGGCAGCTGTTTCTCGCTGATCGCCACATCCGTGTGCTTCGCCGTTGTTGGCGGGGTTATGGGAGCGCTCAAGCAAGAGTTCATCCTTTCCAATACCCAAGTCGGCCTGATTGGCGGGGCTGCCTTGTGGGGTTTCTCGATATCCATCATTCCGCTCGGTCTACTCTGCGACACGATCGGAATGAAGAACCTCCTGCGCTTTGCCTTCCTCTGTCACCTTGCAGGCGCACTGATCATGATTTTTGCCACCGGGTTCTGGATGCTCTTCTGTGGAGCACTTGTTTTGTCCTTGGGGAATGGGACCGTGGAAGCCGCGTGCAATCCCTTGGTGGTCACGCTCTATCCGGAGCAGAAGACCCGCAAGCTCAATCATTTCCATGTATGGTTCCCCGGAGGCATCGTTATCGGTGGCCTTCTTACCTATGCGATGGACAAACTTCACATCGGAAACTGGCAATGGAAGATCGCCCTGATCATCGTCCCGGCTATCATTTACGGCATCCTGATGTTGCGTGAAACCTTCCCGCAGACAGAAAGAGTCCAGAAAGGAATCACCTTCACCGGAATGGTCAAAGCAGCGTTCCTGAGCCCTCTTTTCTGGGCGCTCTTCATCTGCATGGGAATCACGGCATCCCTTGAACTCGGACCCAATCGCTGGGTTCCTGCAGTACTTGAATCCGGAGGAATGCCGGGAATTCTGGTTCTGGTCTACATCACCGGGCTGATGGCTGTACTCCGTCAGTTTGCAGGGCCTGTGATCCATAAACTATCGCCGGTGGGGGTCATGCTGTTCTCTTCAATACTCACAGGTGCGAGTCTTTACTGGATGAGCAGCGCAGAGACCCTCTCCATCGCGTTTGCATCCGCCACTTTCTTTGCAGTGGGTGCGTGCTACATGTGGCCCACCATGATCGGGATCGCCAGTGAACGCATCCCTGAAAGTGGAGCGCTCGGGCTTGGACTGCTTGGAGGGATGGGGATGCTCGTAGCCGGTGCCATCACCTCTCCGATGATGGGAAAAGTCGCCGACCAATATCTCCACGAACATCTCCCGGTTGCCGAAACCGCCTCGATCCTGCAACAGGTGAGCGATCAGTACCCGTTGTTCGCCGCAAATGTCGCCGAGGATGTGATCCGTTCGGAAATTCTCGGGGCGAAAGCGGAAGTCGATGCCGTGCTCGAGGCCTATGAATCCTCCGCGGCTCTGCCGAAGGACCAGACAGCCGCGGCCATGCGGAGCGCCATCACCAACGCGCCGTTGGAAGCAGCCTCAATCAAAGCCGGGCTCACGGGCATTCTCGGACCTTCAGACAACTATGGAGGCAGAATGTCTTTCCGTTACGTCGCACCCTTCGCGATTATCCCGATTGCATTCTTCGCTGCCATTTTCCTGATCGACAAGCGCAGGACCGCAAGCGCTTGAGTTTTCCCCGGTAATTTCATCGGCCCATCCCTGAGCCTTAATCCATACTGGCATCACCCGAACCACCATCCCCTATGATCGAAGACCCCATCACACGCAGATCATTCATCAAAGGACTGGGCGCAACTGCGGCCACCTTTTCCATCCTACCGTCGCGCATTCTCGGACAAGCCGTCGCTCCATCACCCAATAACAAGATCAATATCGCTATCATCGGAGTCGGAGGCATGGGGGCAGTAGCCGTCAACGAACTCGCCAACCAGAACATAGTGGCCTTTTGCGATGTTGACGACCGCACCGTCGCAGAAGCGATGAAAGAAGGAGACCGCTCTATCCGTGAATCGGTCGAAAAAAACAAACACGCGGAATGGTTCAAAGACTACCGCAAAATGTTCGATAAGTTGGCCAACAGGATCGACGCAGTCGCAATCTCGACACCGGATCACATGCACTACGCGATCGCCATGTGGGCAATCGGTCTGGGCAAACACGTCTATGTCCAGAAACCGCTCACCCGGACCATCGGGGAAGCCCGACGCCTGGCAAGTGCTGCGCGCGAAAAAGGGGTCATCAGCCAAATGGGAAATCAGGGACACTCCACCGATGCGACCCGTGTCATCAAGGAATGGATTGACGCCGGGGTGCTCGGACAAGTCAAGGAAGTGCATTGGTGGACCGATCGGCCGATATGGCCACAGGGCATGGCCAATCGGCCTAACCCGCCCGCTGGTAATGGTGCGATTCCGAAGGAACTCGACTGGGATCTGTGGCTCGGATCGGCGCCCGAACGCCCTTACGATCCCGCCTATGCCCCCTTCAACTGGCGGGGATGGTGGGACTTCGGTTGTGGAGCCCTCGGCGACATGGGCTGCCACATCATGGACGCAGGGTATTATGCACTCAACCTCGGCCACCCGACTTCGGTCGATCCGATCCACACGTCGAACTCGGTCGAGGCGCCTCCAAACGCTTCGGTGATCACCTATCATTTCCCGGCCCGTGGAAACATGCCACCGGTCAAAGGCGTGTGGTATGACGGAGGACTGCGCCCGGCCCTTCCTCCCGAATTACCCCGCGACTTCGAAGTGCCGACCAACGGTTCGTTCATCGTCGGCGATAAGGCCACCGTGCTCGTCGATGGTTGGTCCAGAAGCGTCCGAATTGTCCCCGAATCCCGCATGCTGGAACTCCGCTCCACGTTTCCTGAAAAAACGCTGCCACGGGTGAAAGGCGGACCGTTTGCGGAATGGTGCAACGCAATCCAAGGGGGACCTGCCTGCGGTTCGGCGTTCGACTACTCCGGGCCATTCACCGAGGTCGTTAACCTCGGCAATGTCGCCATCCGCGCAGGGAGAAAGATTGAGTGGGATCCGGCCACCTTGACCATACCCAATGCGCCCGAAGCCAATGTCTATGTGGATAGGGACTACGAATACCGTAAAGGATGGGGAGCCTGACACACGCATCCATCCTCTGGGAGTGGACTGGAACATACTGGCGGCGATATCCGCAATCAAGCCCCGGTGTTCCGGCCCCATATCCCGTCGTTCCCGCCTCGATCCCGTTTGCATAGGCGAAAAGGAAGATCATAAGCAGAATCCCGACTATTTACTAACAGCAAGCAAATCATCTTAATTCATCATGTTCAAAAACTGGACCAATCATACTTGGGCGTTTCTGTCGCTCCGCCTCTGGATAGGCCTGCGCTGGCTGCTCGTCGGCCTGGAAAAATTCGAACTCAACGGTGCCTATTCATTCGCGAATCACACCGAAAACATGGAGCGGATGGCCAAGGGCATCGCGTCCAGCACCCCGCTTCTACCAGAATGGCTCACCCGTATCTATACCTGGCCACTCGGCTACATCCATGTGGCATTGGGGATCGTCTTGCTGCTGGGCATTAAGACGCGTCTGGCCCTGGTGTTCTCCTCATTGATGTTCATTTCCCTGAGCGTTGGGCTTATGGCGGTGTCCGAGGAGGAAGGGATTGCCTGGCTGGCCATCCACATGCTCCTCAACGTATGGGCGCTCACGCTGTTGCAACACAATCGGTTTGCCCTGATTCAGGATCGCCCCACCCCTCCAGCCCAATGAACCCATCCAAAGAAAATTCCGATCGGGATCTGACGATCTCGAGACGCGATTTTATCCGCACATCCGTGGCCGCCGGAACGGGATTTCTGATGACCGGACCCGCGATCCTCCATGGGCAAGCCGCTTCGTCCATCACGCGCGACCTTAAGGTGGCGATCATTGGAACCGGCTCACAAGGCCGGGTATTACTCGAGGCTTGTGCGGGGATTCCCAATATTCAATTCGTTGCGGTCTGCGACATGTGGGAATACAGCCTGAAGTATGGGCAGGGAATCCTGAGAAAACGCGGGTTCAAGCCAAACCCGTACGAGGATTATCAGGAGATGCTTTCGAAAGAAACGGATCTGGATGCTGTCATCATCGCGACCCCCGATTTTATGCACGCCGAGCAGACCAATGCCTGCTTGCGGGCGGGAATCAACGTGTACTGCGAAAAGATGATGTCGAATTCGATCGATGGAGCCAGATCCATGGTTCAGACGGCGCGGGAGACCGGCAAACTGCTTCAAGTCGGGCACCAGCGCAGGAGCAATCCGCGTTACCTTCACGCCAAACACCGAATGCTGGGCGATGCCCGCCTACTCGGGAGAATCACCCACATCAACGGGCAGTGGAATCGTGCGGTGGGCGAAGATCTTGGATGGCCAAACCGACAGGAGATCAAAGCCGAAAAACTCGCGCGTTTCGGTTACGAAAACATGCACCAGTTCCGTAACTGGAGGTGGTTCAAGCGGTACAGCGGCGGCCCCATCTCCGATCTCGGCGCTCATCAGATCGACATATACAACTGGTTTTTGGGCACAACTCCGAAGTCCATTATGGCAAGTGGGGGTCTCGATTACTACAAGGACCGCGACTGGTATGACAATGCGATGGTCGTCTACGAATACGAAACCGCCCAAGGCCCCGTCCGGGCATCCTATCAGGTGCTCACCACAACCAGCGCCGGAGGTGGATATTTCGAGTATTTCATGGGAACCGAGGGTTCACTCAGAATATCCGAGAATCCAGCCTACACTGCCGCTTTCCGCGAGGCCAATGCCCCTGAGTGGGACAAACACCTGAGAGATGGCATTGTCCGGATGGCCGCCCCGAAGAATGCAGCCGCACCCACCCTTAAACCATGGGAAAAGCCACGTCCGGGTCAGGCGGCTGCCGCGGCTACTCCAGCTGTGGTTGATGTCCGCGAGACGGCCGCTCTCTCTGAATGGGAGCTCCCGGTCCAACTCGACAAGGCCATCCACCAGCCCCACCTCGAAAATTTCTTCGATGCGATCCGGAATGGCACCGCCCTTAGCAGCCCCGGGGAAGTCGGTCTGGAAACCCTCGCCACCGTGCTCAAGGTCAATGATGCAATCGCCGCCGAACGCAAGTTGCCGTTTGAACCCGCGGAGTTTCGCATTTAGTGTTCGGGACATCTATCGCAACAACCCAACCACAGCAACCATCTGATTGATCATGCGTGTAATCACCTTCATTTCATTTCTCGCTTCGGCGACGATAGCAGCGGCTTCGCTCGTGCCGCTTGAAACCGAGCTTCCAAAGCCCTCCTACAAAGGAACTCCTGTTCCCATTCAGGTTGCCAACCTTGAGCCGCCGAGAGCCGGCGAGCGACCGGCGATCATGGTGCCCGAGGGCACTGTGAACCTGGCTGCCGGCAAACCCGTGGAATCCAGTGATGAATGGCCGATTATCGGGGAGCCGGAATACATCACGGATGGGGATAAGCAAGCCGAAGAAGGATACTACATTGAGCTTGGGCCGGACCTCCAATGGGTTCAGATTGATCTCGAGCAGGAATCGGAAATCTTCGCCATCTTGCTCTGGCACTATCACGCACAGGCCAGAGTATACCACGATGTGATCGTGCAGATCTCCTCGGATCCCGGGTTTGAAACCGGCGTGATCACTGTCTTCAACAACGACCACGACAACTCGGCGGGCATGGGTATCGGGAAAGACATGGCCTACATCGAAAGCCACGAAGGCCGTGCGATTGAAACAGGGGGCGGCAAAGGCCGCTATGTAAGGCTCTACTCGAACGGCAACACATCCGATGGAATGAACCACTACATCGAAGTGGAAGTGTTCGGACTTCCTGTGCCCGAATGATCGGGTTGTCGTACCTGACAGACGAATGGGATCAGGTGGACAACGCTTGATCCCACATATCCCTGAGAAGCTCCACCACTCTGCACACCTCGGAGAAATTTTCCCGTTCGGCGCACCAGCGGATGTAAGCGTAGAGCTTGATCAAATCGGCCGCCAATGCAGGATTGGCCGGGATATCGAGTGACGACTCCAGCGTCGTCAACGCTCGACTCAGGCTTTCCGCATCGTGCTTCGCTGCGGACTCCATCATCCAGTCATAACACTGGAGCAACGCCTTTCCTTCGCTTCTTTTTGCCTTTAGCGATGCACCATAGGGATCTGCTTTGGAATGAGGTGTTGCCATATTCCGGTCTTTATTCGTCCGGAATGCAGTAAAACCTTCAATCCCCCGGATTGCAACGTTTGTTGGCTCGAAAGCACCAATCGCCGCCGAATCCCGTTATGACCAGGTTTTGAGTAGTGATCGGAATCACTCACCGCGCCTGTTTAAAACCATGGCAGTTCACCGGAAACGATCGCAAATCAGCCGATCGAAGGCCCACAAAAAACGCTCCCTGTTCGGAATCCGGCGCCAGCAAGGTGGCTCGCGATCATCTGACCTTGCCCCCCGCGCTGAACAGCCCATTTTCTTGCTTAATGCTTTCGATACTCCGCCGATTATGGAGGTATCGCACACCTCATGCATCTTCGACTCATGCTCCTCATGGCATCAGGCACTCTTCTGAATGCCCATCAAAAAACCTCAACCGATCCTAACCATGTCCCCTTTTGATCAGGCTTCGACCACGGATGAACCAACAAGATCCGCCGACGTCCCCGATTCTTCATGCCAGGAGTCACTTTTTTTGAATGTTCTTCTGAAAACCGTACCCGATGCCTTCTATTTCAAGGATATGGAGAGCCGGTTTCTGAGATTAAGCACCTCCATGGTCAGAAAGTTTGGATTCAATGATGAGGACGATCTCATTGGAAAAACCGACTTCGAGATATTTTCCAGCGAACACGCTCAACAGGCCTATAACGATGAACAGGACATCATCCGGACCGGAAAAGGCATCGTTGATTTTGAAGAAAAAGAAACCTGGCCCGATGGATCAGTCACCTGGGTCTCATCCACCAAGCTACCCCTCAAGAGATCGGATGGCACAATCATTGGAACGTTTGGAATTTCGAGAGACATCACCGCCAGAAAACGGGCCGAAGACGAGCGCCGCAGCCTCGAAATCCAACTCCAGCTCGCACAGAAACTCGAATCCATCGGACGTCTGGCAGCAGGAGTGGCACACGAAATCAATACCCCGATGCAGTTTATCGCGGACAACACCCATTTTCTGCTCGAGTCCTTCACCTCGATAGCGGAGTTGCTGAAGCGATACCATCAGTTGCTGAAAGAAGCCGGAGAAGTTGATACACAGCGACTTAGGGGCATAACCCGTGAACTGACCGAGCTGGAGAGGTGTTGCGATATCAACTACCTGCTCAATGAATTCCCAACTGCTCTGAATCAGACGCAGGAAGGCATCGCCCGCATCTCCAAAATAGTTCAGTCACTCAAGGAATTCTCTCATCCCGGGAAATCCGAAAAACGGCTGGCGGATCTCAACCATGCGATCGAGTCCGCGATCACCGTGACCCGGCACGAGTGGAAATATGTCTCCGAGATCAGGACTGATCTCGACCCGAACCTACCCTCGGTTCCATGCCTCATCGATCCATTCAATCAGGTCATGCTCAACCTCATCATCAACGCTGCCAATGCCATTGAAGAAGCGGCGAAAACACGGCCGGAGAAGGGATCTATCACGATCCGGACGCGGACGGACGGTCCGTGGGTTTTGATTGAGGTTGAAGACACTGGAACCGGGATTCCAGATGAGATCCATTCACACATCTTTGAACCGTTTTTCACCACAAAAGATCCGGGAAAAGGCACAGGACAAGGCCTTGCCATCGTCCAGAGTGTGATCGTCAAACAACACGGTGGCACGGTGAACTTCAATTCAAAGGTAGGACGAGGCACCACCTTTTACCTCAGACTCCCCATCAAACCCGCCTCCAGCGAAGCCGAGGGTATTGACGAAGGGTCCGAAGCCATGGCCTGAAACAAAAATCGCAATCAGGCTACGGTGGACGATGCCCGGACAGACGCGATCTGGGCCTGGGCCGACATAGCGGAAGAAATGTTGTCCATCAGAGAGGACCCTACGGACCCAAGGATGGTATTTGCGTAGGCGGAAGAAAAGAAGTCCGATCCTCCACCCAGGGCACTGTTCACCAAGCCAAGAGCGACTGTCCCGGAGCCCAGTCCACCCATTCCTCCGCCTCCGGATTGAAAGCTGTTGAGAATAAGGATGTTCTGGCTCATCACATCCAGCGCCTGCATATCCTTGTCAATCTTGTCGATGGCTGCGTTGAGATTGTTCGAATAACTCGAGAAATCAAAGCTGGTATTGTCGTTTGCAGCGCGTGTGTAGTCGACAATGGCGTTGAGCTGACCTTTGGCATCGGCATAGCCTTCGTTGGCGATGCTGAACTTCAAACCTTGGCCTGTGTCGATCGTCACCGGCTCATCTCCGCTGAGATCCACCTTGAAGTTGAGGTATTTGATGCGGCCTTGCGCGTCCCGCAACTCAACCGAGGACTTGGCACCGTTATAGTTCACACGGATCGAGTGCACCCCACTGTCGAGTCCGAGCACATCGTCTTTCACACCGGCTAGCCCGATTGAAGATATGCTGAGTTTGCCAGTGCCGGCAGCATCGCGGATGGGCCGGTTCGAGGTCACCGACAATGCGTTGGTGGAAACCGGTTCGAACCCCTCCTGGTACAGGTCATGGCGGTAGACCCTGTCATACGCGAGCTTGGCCATGAACTTGGCCGGACCTTTGGTCTCGTAGTCGTATTTGTCGACGGCCGAAAGATACTGTGTCTTGTCAATCTGAATGGCCACGCCAACTCCCATGTCAATCTGCTCCACTCCCGATCCGCTCAGGTCGACGTTCTTGACATTGGAGACAACGATACCATCCGCGTCCTTTAATGCGACCGATGACTCCGGCCCCATGTAGGTGACTTCAATCTGGTAGATCCCGGTTTCCAGCTCCTCATGAGTCGCATCGACAGCACTCGCGGAAGCGGATTTGATGTCCAGCCCCACGATCCCCGAAGTGGAATTCCGCATGGCCGAGTAGAAGTCATAGTAGACATCCGTCTTGGCGGACTCCGGCTGCCGGGTAAGGTTGAGCCCATCTTCTTGCGAAGTGTAATAGCTGGACAAATCAATGCGAGTGCCCCCTTTTCCGGTCTGCGAAAGGCTCAGATTCAGGGAACGCCCGGTCAACATCTGCTCACCGTTCCAAACGGTGGCATCCACGATGTCATCCACACCACCGCTCAAACTCCTGAGCTTCCCATACATCTCGTCCCGCACCGTCTGACTCCGGGCCGCCCCACCCTGATTTGCCAATTGCAGCATCGTGACAAGATTGCTGCGGATCATGCCGAGACGCTCTGTCAAACCGGACAGCAGCGAATAGCTCTCACTCATGCTGTTGGTCACCAAGGGTCCCTTGGTCAGGGCCGAGCCCACCGATCCCGAAGCACTGGCACGACCAACGGGCTCCGTCCGCTGCCTTGCAAAAGCCAGTGGATGGTTGAACTCCGAGATCTCCTTTAGCGTCAGATTTGCCATGGTCTATTCATCTCTGCCGTGCACAGCAGAGCCTATTCCAATATCGGCGGATCGCCGCAAAAATGAAAGATTATGTCATTTCTTCAAAACCATCGAAGCCTTTCGACTTCCGCATGCTCCACTCCCGCAGGATTTTGCACATCCTGTACCCTTGCCGGACACTGACTTTGTCAAAATCCGCAGGCTCACACCGATACACAACAGGATCACCAGCCCAACAATCAAAGAGTCGAGAACTCCCGTGAGTCCACCCGCCGCATCACCTGTCATCCATATCATCATTCTCATTGTGTTTCTCAAAAAATCCTTGTGCCTCCCACTTGAAGCCTCGCATAATTGAGATAATGTCTCAATAACATATTTTGATCCGATTATTCGTCAACATGAACCCGATATCTTTGTCCGAACTTCGTCCAGGCCAATCTGCACGTATCGTGTCGCTTGATCAGGACAAGCCGGTTTCCCAGAAACTGTTGCACCTTGGAGTGCTCCCGGACAAGCTCATCCGGTTTATCAAAACTGCCCCAATGGGAGATCCGCTCGAATTTGAGGTGGAGGGAACCAACTTCTCGGTCCGGCGCAAAGACGCCAGTTCGATCTCCGTCGAACTTATTGCCTGATCCTGAGATCCAAATCATCCGGTTTCAGACCGTCTCACCTTCCGAACGATACAATGTCATCCACCAACGACTCCCGGCCCAAGACCCGGTATCATTCACCTGCGAGGCCAATTCAACTGGGTCTGGTCGGAAATCCCAATACTGGAAAATCAACGTTGTTCAACACGCTGACCGGACTTCGCCAGCACGTTGGAAACTACCCGGGAGTCACGGTCACCACCAAGACCGGGATCGTGTTCCTCGACAAAACACCGGCATACATTACCGATCTTCCGGGAACTTACAGCCTGTCGGCCTCATCGCCTGACGAGCGTATCGTATTCGAGTTTCTCAGCGGGCGCATCGAGAACGCTCCATCTCCGGATCTCATCGTGTGCGTGGTCGACGCCACAAACCTATCCCGCAACCTCTTTCTCGCATCCCAGATTGCGGAGCGGGAAATGCCGATGGTGATCGCGCTCAGTTTCTGGGATTCCGCCCTCCGGCAAAAGACGCGGATCGATGTATCGCTTCTCAGCAAACGGCTCGGAGTTCCGGTGATTCCTGTCAATGCGGCTTCAGGAGAAGGGATCGCCGAACTCAAACAAGCCATTCTGGCGAGTCTCGAAAACAAGACCTCCATGGTCCGCATTTCGTGGCCCGAGCCCGTCCACGAAGCCATCCGGGAGCTCAGAAGACGACTCGGGAAACAAGGACTCCCTATGGGAGAATCCGGTGCACAGCGGGTGCTTTTCGACAGCGTACCCCAAGGGCTGGACCCACTCGTCGGAAAAAGGCCGGAAGTGCGGTCCGCTGTGGTCGCGAGTCGCCAGATCCTCAAAAGAGCAGGATTTCACCCACACTCGGTTGAGTCCATATCCCATTTCAAACACATCTCCGGCCTTTTGGATGGGATCATCCAATCCGAAGGTCCACGCATGCGCTCAGGCGAGTCCGTTGACCGCATCCTGACCCACCGTTTCTGGGGTCTGGGAGTGTTTGTGTTGTTCATGTATCTGGTTTTTCAGTCCGTGTATTCATGGTCTGAACCCTTCATGCAATGGATCGACTCAGGAAAGTCCTGGCTGCAAGGTTGGTGTTCAGGCTTGCTGGGTGCCTATCCTCAATTGCAGAGCCTGGTGTCCGATGGCGTCATTGAAGGCGTGGGTGCGGTTCTCATCTTTCTTCCCCAAATCCTGACCTTGTTTTTCTTCATAGCGCTCCTCGAGGAAACCGGATACATGGCCAGGGCGGCATTTTTGATGGACCGGATCTTCGCATGGTCGGGACTGAACGGTAAGAGCTTCGTCCCGCTGTTGTCGAGCTTCGCCTGTGCCGTGCCCGGGATCCTCTCGACGCGGACGATCGAAGACAGACCCTCCAGATTGATCACCATCTTCATTGCGCCCCTCATGAGCTGTTCGGCGCGCCTGCCCGTCTACGTGCTGGTGATTGGCGCACTCATTGAGCCCGCTTATGGACCTGCGATAGCGGGACTCACCCTTTTTGGCATGCATTTTCTCGGCCTTCTGATCGCGCTTCCGACCGCATGGATCCTCAGCAAAAGCATGCGCGGCCACAAACCAAAGCCGTTTGTGCTTGAGTTGCCGGATTACCAAGCGCCCAAAATCAAAAACGTGTTGATACGGATGTGGGCCGAAGGAAGGGAGTTTCTCATACGGGCGGGCACACTCATCTTCAGCATTACCCTCATTGTCTGGGCGCTGCTCTACTACCCGCGACCGGAGTCACTGGCTGAATCGGTCAAGACCCGCTTTGCCCAAACACTGGTGCAGGGTCAAGCGACGATGTCCACCGAGGAAACCTTTCCTATAACCGACAGAACATTCGATGAGGCCGCTCTCGAACGTGAGATCGCTCGCGCATATGTGGAACAAAGCTACCTGAGCCGACTTGGAAAGACCATTCAGCCGATCTTCGATCCAGCGGGCTTCGACTGGAAGATCACGCTTGGAGTTTTGGCCAGTTTCCCCGCCCGCGAGGTGATTGTGAGCACGTTGGGCGTCATCTACAGCCTTGGAGGGGAAGTGGACGAAGAATCCCCGAGTCTTCGGGATGCGATCCGGAACTCGAAGTGGACCGAAGGACCGAGAGCTGGACAACCGGTATTCACGCTCGCGGTGGGACTCGCGATCATGGTGTTTTTCGCGCTCTGCCAACAATGCGGATCCACTCTGGCAGTGATGCGATCCGAGGCCAACAGCCGATGGGCAATCGCATCCTTTGTCTACATGACAACCCTCGCCTGGATCGGGTCGGTCATCACCTACCAACTGGTCACCTGGCTGACGGCCCTCTAAAGTCTCACATACAAGAATCCCCAGCTACCGCAGCCCGGGTAGAGCGGCCGCACCCGAAAGCAAAAACCCAGGGCAGCTCCCCCTACTGCAAGGCGAGCAAATCCCGCAGAGAGTTGAGGTGCTCAGGATGATGCGAGACATCCTTCAGATCCTCAATCAGGTGCCGGAACATTTCCCTCTTTTCGTGTTGAAGAGACTGGACCCTATCTTCGACCGTCCCGGCACTAATCACCCGATAGACAAACACCGGGTTTTTCTGCCCGATACGATGGACCCGATCAATGGCCTGATTCTCAACCGAAGGATTCCACCAGGGATCCATCAAAAACACATAATCCGCACTGCTCAGGGTGATACCCGTGCCACCGGCGCGCAGGCTCACCAGCATCACAGCGGGATTCGGGGCGTTCTGAAAACCGCTCACCGGCTTCTCGCGATCCACCGTCTTTCCGGTCAGGGTGAATAGGCTGACATTCGGAAATGATTGATCGATAACCTCTTTCAACCGCGTGATCAGCCCGACAAACTGACTGAAGATCACAACCTTGTGTCCCCCATCCAGTATGTCCGCCAGTTTTTCCACCATCAGCTGGATCTTCCCGCTCTTCATGGGATCGGTTTCCATCCATGGCAGTAGCCCCGGGTCACAACACACCTGACGCAATCGGGTGATCAGGGCCAGCATGTTAAACGACCGCTTCTGGAAAGTATCCCCCAGCCCATCGGTGTTCAAGCGTTTGATCCCCTCATGGAGCAGCCGGTTATACTCCTTGCGCTGAAGCTCAGTCATTCCACAGTTCAGCTGCATCTCGTTCTTGGCCGGAAGTTCGGAAACCACCTCCTCCTTGGTTCGCCGGAGGATGAACGGAGCCAATTGATTCCTGAGCTTCTCCTGAAAAACCGCACCACCCGCCTCCACCTGAGCTTCAAAACGGGTCCTGCTCCCAAGCAATCCCGGCATCAGGAAGTAGAACAGTGACCAGACATCTTTGTAGTGGTTTTCAATCGGCGTCCCACTCATCGCGATACGCCACTCAGCGTTCAAACCGTAAGCAGCCCGGCTGACCTTGGTTTCGGGATTCTTGATCACCTGCGCCTCGTCCAGAATCGCGCACTTGAATGCGATCTTGGAAAACGCTTCCGCATTTCGCCGGAACAAGGTGTAACTGCAGAGGATCACATCGACGCTCGACTTGTCCAGCTCCGCCAAACTGCGCGCACCCGTTATCTGGACAAACCGTAGCGCGGGGTAAAAACGTTTGATCTCGGACATCCAAACCGGCACCACACTCGCTGGCGAAAACACGACCGACGGCTTGTTACTCCCCTTCATGAGCTCCTTCAGAAGCCCCAGTATCTGGACCGTTTTTCCCAAACCCATTTCATCGGCCAACAAAGGATGGCACCCACTCCTCAGCACATGGGCCATCCACTCGATTCCCCGCTTCTGATAGGAACGAAGGAACCGCCCGGCACGGGCCACGGGTTTAGGCTCCGAAAACAGCTTCTTGCGCCATTGAACCAATCCCCGCGAAAGCTTGATCTGATGATCGCCCTCACCGAACACCGATAACACCATGTATCGCTCCGACCTCCCCTTCTGGACCTCGCGGCGGAATTCCGCCAAACGATCCATCAGGCTGATCTGGGAATGCGTCAGTTGCACAATACCCCGCTGGGGAATGAATACCGGCTGACCCGGTTTACGCGTGAGCAAAGCTGCCTCATGCGGATTCAAAACCGCTCCGCCAGCATGGAACTTCCAGTCGATCTCGTAGCGCGTGAACTCCGATCCATCGGGTTCTTCATCCAATCGCTCCTCCACGAAAGCTTCCATTCGCACGTCTTGAATCCCTTGCATCAGGCGCTTCACCTCGGACTCACGCAAGACCGTGAAGTGCTCTTTCCACTTCGGCAGCACATGCGTCAGAAAAGGAACAAAACGCCCGATATCGGACATCGAAAAACGCCCATGCACCCGATCCAGGACAAATCCCGCACGACCAGCCAGTGTGGTGAGCCGGATCAAGGCTTCGCTTTCACCCTCCGTCAAGCGGGGTGCTTTGGAATTACCCACAACAAGGGCGGCGGCGCGGCTCCCATCCGGATTGAGCCAGTAGGAATGGAAGCCTAACCCATCTTCATCGCCTGAAAAAACCAGCACAAGGGGACGCCGCAGTCCATCGCTCCCATCTTCTGGTCCAGAGGAGGCACCTCCATCTTCCAATCCCGGACTGAGGACAGCCTCAACCGGCTCGTCCACACTCAACTCATCGAGTTTCTCCGAAATAAGCTCTTCGATCTGATACAAACCCGCAACCGCGATCGACTTCCCACGATCGATTTTTCTCGTTGAACTGCGGACTTGCGGAACCAGCTTGTCCCATGAAATGACCGAATAGTATGCCTTGTCCTCGGTACGGGTGTGCACGATCGCATCATCGACAGTCAGCTCCAGCTCCCTAATACCGTCATCGAGGTAGATCTGACGCCCCATCTTGAGCTGATCCTGAGAAAAATAGCATTCCCAATCCCGGGTTAACCTTCTGAACCAAGCTTCGACCGCAGCTTTGCTGTAATAATGTTTTGCAGGGGATAGACTCATCTTAACCCTTCCAGAGAACCCATAGACGGCAATACTGTGTCTCGCTCATAGATCATCCGATGAAACATGTTGTATCCAATGTAAAACCAAAAAAGTCGACTCCTGATCATCCTTTTGCCGGATTTAACGCTTTTCAGGAAAAAACACAAAAAAATCATTACTTCATTCTGCCTGTGAGCAGTCGATAAAACAATGGGTCCATCTTCTGAATCACCATTCTAATGTCACGCAGCCAAATCCAGATCACACCACCCTGGCACACAGACTGGCGAAGCACGTTGCTGCTTGGAGCGATTGCCTTTTCCTGCCTGCATTCCGCACTCGCTTCGGATCAAGATCATGCAACCGTCAGCGGTATTCAGGGCCACCCCCTGTCCCGGACCTACACCTTCGAAGACATCGGAGAAGTATCACAAGACCTGAGAATGTACATCGACCGGATGGGGAGGTTGGTTATAGTCCAGCAGGGATTATATTTGCTTCACGATGGGGTTAACTGGAACGACCGCATGTCACCGGAAGACAGCGACAGAAACAACCGGACAGTTTGTTTTGCAGCCGACGGAACCAACTATTGCGGCGCAACGGGCCAGTGGGGAATCCTCGACACACGCCTGGATGGAACACTCGAAACAACTCCAATCACCCCATCAGACGCTCCGGCGTGGACCTCAAACTGCACCATTCTCGAGATATTCGAGTCAGGAGACCATATCCTCTTCTGCAGCGACTATGGGATCATCACCCTGGATCGGCGCGACAGGAGTCAATCCTTCTACGAAATGCCTTCAGTTTTCGGGATTCTGCTTTTAGGAGACAGACTATTCGTGAGTTCACACCGAACCGGAGTGCGCGTTTTGGATGTGATGACCGGACAATTTGAGCCATTTGAGATTACCGGAGATCTACCCTACAAAGTCTCCCAGTTCACCAATCCGGCTACGTTCGACAAAGACCATGCCGTAGTACTATCTGAGCAACAGGATCTGTTGCTCTTTGATGGAGCGTCCTGCCGCCGTTGGAAAACCGATATCGATTCGTTTCTGCATATGGGGATAGCGGCAACCCATCAAATCGATTCCAACCTATGGGCTTATGCAATCAAGGGTAAAGGTCTTTTTCTAATCGACCGGAACGGGAAACTCGTTCTGGGATTGGAAGGAGAGACGTTTTCGAGCGTCACCGGATTATGCTCGGGGGAACCGGGTGTTTTATGGGTATGTTCCTCCACGGGAATCACCAAGGTCCTTTATGACTCGCCCATAACTGTTTTCGACAGGAGAAATGGAATCGATCCGAATTGGCCACAAGCATTGATCAGCGACAACAAGCTGCACATACTCTCGGACGGCAGAGTTTTCACTCCAATTCCCGATATCCCCGGTATGGCTTCGAGATTCGAGCCATTGGATCTCGGATTGGACGGAGGGACATGGTCGGCCATGCCCACACCAGTCGGACTTCTCTTGGGATATGTCGACACCGTTATCCACCGGAAACCCGATGGGAGCCAAAAGATCGTCCTAAAAGGTATCAATGCGGCACGGTTGATGCCCGGAGACTCCGAGTCCCTTTCCTGCGTTGTCATCGGCGACAATGAAATCGGCGCAATCCGGTGGAACGGCGAGGACTGGGAAGAATGCGCAGAACGCATCCCAGGGTTGGGATTTCCCTCGTTGGTAGCATCCGCAAAACCCGGCTCGATTTGGATGGAACTCGGGGTCAACCGGGTCGGACGGGTAGTCCTCAGGGATGGAGTCTTGAAAACACAGGTATATGAGGATCTTCCATTTCCAGATCGGACCTGGTTGAACATTGGAAGCATCGGCAATATAATGGTCATTGGAACGGGTATTGTCGATGATGTGTTTTTCGACGAAGATCTGGAGCAGTTTGTGGATCGACCGGACCTCACAGACCTCATAACCAGGTCACCCCATCAGATCCTCAGGCCCTACAAGGATTCCAAAGGAGTAATATGGGCACCTCATCCCAGAGGGATCATGTTAGTGACCGGATCACACCCTGATTACCACTACGACACATCCACACTGAGAGACGTCCTCAGCAACTACCCTACTCTCCACTCAACTGGAGACGATGGAGTCTGGGTACGCTATGAGCGGGCACTCATCCGGATTGATGGAACACGACTGAACGTTGTCACGTCAAGAGAACCTCCCTATCCAGTGCTTGCGCAGATCATTGATTCACGAACGCAAGCCGAGCTTTTTCATTCAGATCCAGGGCAAGAATCCAACCTGTCGGAACCCATCCCCTACGAGAAAAACAGCCTGAATTTCCACTTTTTTCCGAGCAGCTATCGTTTGCTGAGGGACCCATCCTACCAATACCAACTGGAAGGATACTCCGATGCATGGTCCATCCCTTCAAACGATCCGGTCATCCGCCTGACCAGTCTGAGGGAAGGTTCCTACCGGATGAATGTGCGACTCATTGATGGCAATGGACCAATCGGCAAGACCACCACTTTCGCTTTTGATATCGCATCACCTATTTACCGCACCTATGGAGCCTATCTACTGTATTTTCTGACGCTCTCCGTCGTAACGATTCTCTTAGCGGCGCGTATATCGAGAAGGTCCATTCGCCGGAGTCAGGAACTCGAGCGACTCGTTCAGGAAAGGACGGCTGACCTGGACAACGCAAACTCCCACCTCAAAGTCGCGGTTCTGGAGGCCGAAAAAGCCGGTAAAGCCAAAAGCCAGTTTCTGGCAAACATGTCGCACGAAATCCGAACCCCGATGAATGGGGTGATCGGGATGTGCACCCTTCTCCAGGATACTCCGTTGAATCCGATCCAGAAAGACTATGTAAGAACCATCCGGACTTCTGGAGAAACCCTTCTTACCATTATCAACGACATCCTCGATTTCTCCAAAATCGAAGCTGGAAAACTCGAATTGGAAGAAATCCCATTCAACCTGACCGATCTCATTGAGGATGTGCTCGACCTGCTCTCAGCGCAGGCACACCAGAAAAAACTGGATGCCATGTATCATGTGGAACCGGACGTGGCGATCATCCGCAAAGGAGATCCCACCCGCATCCGTCAGGTTCTGGTGAATCTCGTGGGAAATGCGATCAAGTTCACATCCCGTGGACATGTTTATGTCCACGTTTCGCGCCATTCGGAAAACGCAAATCTGGTTCAGTTTGATGTCCACGACACTGGGATCGGCATCCCTCCCGACAAGATTGACCAGCTCTTCCAACCCTTTATTCAGGCGGATGGTTCCACCTCCCGCCGTTATGGAGGAACCGGCCTTGGCCTGAGCATCGCACGCATGCTGGTCGAGACCATGGGTGGACGGATATGGGCCGAAAGCAACTCCGGACAAGGCTCCACCTTCCGCTTTTTCGTCAACATCCCGGAGGATGCCAGCTTGCCGCTGCAACCCGTGGACGCCTCGTGCCTCAAAGGGAAGCATGTCCTCATCGTCGACGACAACGAAACCAATTTTTTCATTCTCAAAAGCCTGCTCAATCAATGGGGAATGATCACCCAACCAGTCCCATCGGGTGCTCACGCGCTTCAGGTTCTATCCGATGCCAACTCCCGCATGGATGTAGTCCTAACCGATTTCCAAATGCCCGACATGGACGGCATTGATCTTGCCCAACGCATCCGTGATTACCCCGACTACAAGAACACTCCCATCCTGCTGATCTCGTCACCCGCAACACCACAGGATAGGATCCGGGAATCCGGATTGGTACTGCACTCCACCCTTCAGAAGCCCCTGCGCCATAAGCAGCTGATGGACGAACTGCTTCGCATATTTGGATCCCACTCACACCGTTCGGAAGCCCAAACGACAGAATCCAGTCCCTTTGAAACGGGCCATTACTTGCGCAGCCTTCGGGTTTTGCTCGCAGAGGACAATTCCGTGAATCAGAAAGTAGCCACGCTGCTGTTGAGACGACTCGGCTTCGAAGTGGATCTTGCAGGCAATGGCATCGAAGCGCTCCAAGGAGTCAAGCGCCAGGACTATGACGTGGTATTGATGGACATCCAGATGCCGGAAATGGATGGGCTCGAAGCGACCCGCCACATCCGGTCCGAAGTCCATCCGGATCGTCAACCGATCATCTTCGCCATGACCGCCGGAGTCACCGAAGCCGACCGATTGGAATGTGATAATGCTGGGATGAACGGCTTTATCGCCAAACCGATCCGTGTCCACGAACTCAAAGCACTGCTCGAAAGTGCCATGAGAATGCAAAGGGATGCAAAAAATCGTGTCGATTGATCCATCTCCACGTCCACATAATTCATGGCACTTCTACACGTCGTCTTGAACAGATGCCCCTCTTCTCTGCGGTTTTTGTGATCTATGGGGATCCGTCATCTCTCTCCTCTGTGCGCTCTGTGGCAAAACCCTCTTCAATCCTGTTGGCGAGGCACGCGCCATTCGACGAAGCTCATGATCAAGACCATCCAGCGAGCAAAGCAAGCAATGTAGATACGAAGAGGTATTTACATCGCCTTGCGGGCTTACGCCCTTCGCCTGTAGCTCCGGACACAGATGCCTCAGCTTCGCTTCGGCAACATATTCTGAAATCCAGATCTGTTGTTTGGCACCAGCCAAACGTATGTGGCCCAAAGGGCTTATAGCGAGCACCGCGAGCGATGTTAAAGAATCTTATGATTCACAACGTTCGCCGAGGCTCACTTGGATCCGCTCCGCGGACCACGATGCCCAGAGACTAGTCGCGGGCCAGATTGTTTGAAGAATGGTTCTCACGCCCGTTTGACGCTGCATGCAGCGTCTTCACTCGAGACGCAGAGCCGCAAAGAGTAAGATACTTCTCTCACAAAGGCGCTAAGCTCGCAAAGGAAGAAAAGGGCTACGCCCCGATATCCCATCTGCGGATCAAACTCGTCATTCCTCCGTGCTCTCGGTACGCTCTGTGGTTAAACCCTCTTCTCTGTGGATTTTGTGATCTATGTGGCAAAACCCTCTTCTCTGTGGTTTTTGTGCCTTTCGCGGTTAAACCCTCTTCAATCCTGTTGGCGAGGCAGTCGCCATTCGACGAAGCTCATGATCAAGCCCATCCAGCGAGCAAAGCAAGCAATGTAGATACGCAGAGGTTTTAACATCGCCCTGCGGGCTTACGCCCTTCGCCTGTGGCTCCGGGCACAGATGCCTCAGCTTCGCTTCGGCAACATATTCTGAATTCTAGATCTGTTGTTTTGCGCCAGCAAAACATATGTGGCCCGAAGGGCTTATAGCGAGCACCGCGAGCGATGTTGAACACTCTTTTTTTCCCACAACGTTCGCCCGCTGGGCTCACTAAGATCCGCTGCGGCTGAATCGGCGCGAGCAGGGATGCACCCGCGAAACACATCCCTCACTCTGGACCAGTTGCTGCGTAGTCCACGTCGTCGAAATCCGCATCAGTCGCGTCCACCGCGATCGAGACCGTTTCGCCCGCACGGCACTGACGATTCCCGATGGAAACCAACTCCGGTGCATGATTGACAGCGCCTGACGTAAACGCCGCCCATGCCACATCCAGAATACTGTTTGGATTGGAGGCAAAAACCTCTGCTGAATAGGCATTCGCTGTCCCGTTCGGATGGGAATCTCCTGTTGTTCCGCCATACTCGGCTTTCAAGCGATTGGGATGCTCCGCATGATCATCGGGATAAGCCAGAACATCAAACCAGTCGAACACCAGTACATTGCGGTGTTGGGGATGAGCGGTATTGTATGCCGGCAGCCACTCGCCTTTGAGCCAATTATTAAATACCCGCGCCCGATGCGCATCGTCGTCATCGGATCCGGCGTAGTGCCTTGGTGGAGCCGTCACCGCAATGAACAAGGTATCCGGATTCGCGGCAAACACATCTTCCAACGCGAGATAGGAATGGCCGTCATCCTCATAAGTATTCCCGGACCCGGATAGATGCCGGTATACCGCCTTGTAGTTGGCGACAGTTTGGGATCCGCTGAAGGGGTCTCCCGGCTCCGTTCCATCTCCGCCCACATTGCTGATCGGGTAACAGCTCTTGAACATGATGATCCGGTTCACCCCGTCTTCGCAACCGTGCTGTTTGACCCGACCCAGGTAGTCATTGAACCACCGTATCCAGTGACCCATATCGGTATTATCTCCGGGAACACCTCCCAAGGATGCGGGGCGTCCGGCATCCGGAGCCATTTGGGTGCCATAACCGATGTCATTCCGCTCATCGATGTAGTCCTTTGCCAGAAGCGCATCATGAAGCCCGCCATCCAACCAACCGCTTCCGCACGAATGGTGAATGAACACCACATCATCAGTAGGCAGAACATCGTCGAAAGCTAACGCCGCCGGGCCAAACAGAAGCACCCCAAAAAACGTTACGGCCGCAGTCAATCCAGACCGGGCACACGAACATACCATCGGATCGTTTTTCATAGAGGAATATGGGTAGAAAACGTGATAACGCGAAAACGTGAAAATATCGCTACCATATTAGATTCTCCATCTCAAGCAGGATTGTATGCATCAAGTCGCAGAGCCCTTCTGAACGGCTCAATGACCCCGCCGGCTTGCATCTTTAAAACAAATATCCAATTATCCTTCCACTATACGATAATTGGTAAATTAATAATTATTTACTCTTAATACTATTTCATTTGCCTGTTGTGGGATTTCGTGATTACTATTTCCACGTTCCTCGTACCAATAATTCCTATCACACTATTGTAATCCATGAATACGTACCATTGGATTTCTCGTGCGTGGCTTCGTGTCATGCTCCTTGCATCCCTTACGGGAGCTGCCATTCACCTTCCACTATCACTCCTGGCAGAAACATGGGGTGACTTCGAATACCAGGAGGTCTCCATGAGTATCCGGATCACCGGCTACACCGGAACCGGAGGAGCCGTTGTCATTCCCGCCACCATCAACGGTTTGCCCGTGACCGAAATCGGGGGTAGTGCTTTCTGGGGGAAGATTACGGATCCCGGCAGCACCCTTACTCTATCGCAGAACATTCTGAGACTCGGACAGGGAGCATTCATGAACTGCACCGGGCTCAGCGGAACCATTGTGATCCCGGCAGGACTGGCCACCATCGATGACTGGGTCTTTGGCGGCGACAGCGACATCAGCGCATTCAGCGTCAATGCGGCAAATCCGAACTTCTCAAGTGTTGACGGAGTGTTATTCGATAAAACTCTTACCCGCCTGGTCCGGTGCCCGCCTCTGAAAACCGGCGCATACAGCATCCCCTCCTCCGTCACTTCGATTGATGCTTTCGCTTTCCATTCGTGCAGTGGACTTACCGGTCAGCTGCTACTCCCTTCCGGACTTACGAGCATTGAGGTGGTAGTATTCAAAGACTGTACCGGATTTACCGGATCGCTCACCATCCCCGATGGGATCGGTATGATATCTGAAGCCGCCTTTCAAGGGTGCAGTGGATTCGATGGAACCCTCACACTGCCAGATTCGTTAACCATAATTGACTTTTTTGCCTTCACGGGATGCAGCGGATTCACCGGAGACCTCACACTGCCGCCAAACCTTACGCAGATCCGGACCGCCGCTTTTCAAGACTGCAGCGGGTTCAACGGCATCCTGACGATCCCCGCACCCACCGGCACCATACGGGAGAACGGATTCAAGAACTGCAGCGGTTTCACACGGGCTCATTTCCTGGGAGACGCACCCTCGGTTTCTTTCGACACTTTTGAGGGAATGAATTCTGACTTCACATTTTTGTACAATCCTGGATCGACCGGATTCACTACACCCGTTTGGTATGGCTATCCTTGCTACCCTACTCCACCCATCCTTGCAGAGATTGGGAACAAATCCATCCAAGCAGGGCATCCCATCGTTTTCACAGTCGAAGCAGAAGACCACGGACCTCGACTCAGCTATTCCGCCTCCGGATCCAACCACCCCTGATCGGCTATCCGTTCAGGCCGCTTTGGTGGGTGGAATAATTCGCATCCTGGCTGTTAGTGGCGTTCAATCTCGAAAGGGAACGGATCGTTTCGAGTCTCGCCTAATCCGCTGCGTCCGGACCGCTGGCCGCGAATTCCAGCGGATCGGCATCCGCATCGCTTGCCTCCACGGTAATCGAAATAGGCTGCCCGGATTCAGCACTGCGGGCCCCTATCGGATCGAGAACCGGAGCCTGGTTGGAAGGATGCCACTCATCCGCCCCGATATCATATCCGGCCCCTTGCGGCCGCGCATCGCCTTCGTGGTCACGGGTCAGGGCAGCGATGGTCTCGCCTTGATCCACCAAGGTCTCCACGCGCGAAGCAAGCCGCAGGTCTCCTGAAGCAGGAGCGACAAACCACCCGACCTGAGCGTTTGTCACGTTATGACTGAGCGTGGCGGACGCACCATCCCTCTGCCGGATCAGCTTATTGGTGAGGTTATTCCGGATCACATTTCCGGTGGATGCCGAAAACCGGTATTCAACAGCATGAGGATAGGAATTCGCGAAATACACCGTATTGTTGTAGACTTGGGCGTTGTCACAGGTTTCAAGGGCAATCCCAACATCCGCGAAGCCTTCAGTCGTGTCGTGATAGATCATGTTATTGCGGATGATCCCCCCATGATGCCCCGATGATCCGAGCCCAAATCCGATTCCGCGGTCGCAGTTGATGATGGTGTTGTTTTCCACAAGGGTTCCTGTGGAGAAGTTCCAGAAATGCACAGCATGCTCAGCCACCGTCAAAGAAGGACTCTTGATGGACTTGAACACGTTGCCCCGTATCACCCAATTCGTTCCCCGGTGGACATCCACTCCCCCGATGTAATACTGAGGACCGATACCCGCCGTGTATTCAAACAGACAATTCTCCACCAAACCTTCATCACAAGTCACAGATGGAGTGCTGCCATTAAATGCCCCCTTCAACATCTGCTCGCGCGTGTCCTGAAATCGGACGTTGCGCACCACAATCCGATCCGCACCCGGACTGAGCTGAATTCCATGGTAATAAACATTCCGGATCGTCAGGTTTTCGAAACGGCAATCATTGCCGGCCACCCAAAAACCATGGGGAACCGAGCCATCATGCATTCCCCTTCCCCGAATGATCACCTCATTGCGGGTGGCGCCCGTCCCAATAACGGACACCCCGCTGGCATGGACCCACAGAGCATCCGTCAAGGCATAGTCACCCGGCTGAACATAGATGGTCAACGGACCGCCGACGTCATTCACCGAATCCACGGCGGCACGCAACGCCGCCTCCGTGCCGACCGTAACCTCCTTCCCAAGCAAGCCAAATGGCAGAATAACTGGCAGGAAACCCAACAAAAACACCCATTGTTTTCCGTTCATCGCATACCTCCATTCAGTTCTATTGTGATTAGTTGAGTTCAGATCAGCCTCCGCTTGCCCGATAATTCAGCACATCCCCATCCGCATCCGAAGCCTCTACCGTGAATTGGATCGGCTGCCCGATCTGCAAGATCCGGCTTCCCACGGGCGAGAGCTGAGGTGCATGATTGGACGAGGCTGGCAAAGTCGTGGCGGTGACCGGACCCGACAGTTCGCTCTGATTCCCGGCCACATCAAAAGCAGCAACACGGTAAGTGTATGGAGTGGCGGCGGAAAGTCCGGCATCCCTATAGCTGGTGGTCGGAGAGATTCCGACTTCCGCCCCATTCCGGTAGATACGATAACCCATTAACCCTGAGCCACCTGGTAAAACTTGCCCTGAGCCTGTCGAAGGAGCCTGCCCTGAGCCTGTCGAAGGGTCTGTCGAGGCGGTCCAACTGAGCGCAATGGAAGTCGCGGAGACCGCATTCCAGACCACATTCGCCGGCTTGGTCGGAGCAACCGAATCGGACGGAACCGATCCGTAGTTGTTACCTCGCTGCCCGGACGCACATTCCTCCGGCGCAGTCGTTGACGTCTCCCAGTTGTTGCAATCGCAGTCCCCGTTTGCGTAAGAACGCAACAATACCATCGAGGCATAGGGCCCCAATACCACCGAACCCGATACCGGCAAGCCTTCAATGTTGCAGTAAACCCCATCGCCAAGAGTCATAACCCGGGGCATAGGTTGATCATTGATCAGGATCCGGGTGGCGGTTGCCGGATCATTAACGGTCACACTGGCTCTGGTGAGAAGCACATTGTCCATAAGAAACTCCGCCGGACCCTTGATATGGGTGTTGAACCGGGCATTGGAAACATCCTTCGGCGCAGTGAAATACATCCGGTAGGTTTTCCGCTCAGGCGTGACGAAACAGTCCAGAGAACCATAGGTTTCATAGGGATGGGAATTCAGGCGAACCACCAGCTTCACCGTGGTCAGGACCGGCGCTACCAGTTCCGCTGTCAGGCAGTATGTCACCCCCTGCTCGATGGGAAATGTGTTGGAAATCGTCTGCCCATCCACTCCGGCGGTGTCGCCGTTCACCGTCCGGATCGAACCTCCATCCATGCCACCCGCCGGCTCCCAGTTGATCGTCGTCAACCCACCTGAAGACCAGCGGCTCCATCCGTTGATATCGGAATCAAAGGTGGAGTTCGTGATCAAGTTCGCCCCCTCATGCTCGGCTGAAAACGACTCATAGCGAAAGGAGCGACCCACATCCACCGATTGCGAATCCTGTCCGGTAAATGCCTTCCATTGGTCAAATAGGAGCGCATGCTCGCTTCCCGGAAGGGACACCCGACCCACAAGCGGACCCGGAACATTCAGGTAACGGTTATTGTCAAACGACCCAAACGCAATGGAGCCCAAGTATCCCCATAGCCTTACCAACGGCTCACCGACGGCACTCCCGATAAATACATTGTCCTGAATCGTCAGGTCATGAATGTAGCCCGGAATGTTCACGATACGGTCTTCCTGAACAACAAAAGAACAATACCGCGCCTGATAAATCGTGTTTCCTGTGATCACGTCATTGTAGGTGTTGTGCAGCATCATTCCGGCAACCGCGTTGACCACCGTGTTGCCGGTTAGGGTCACACCATTCGATTTGTCATCCAGATACAACCCGTGAGCCCATGGACCGCCACCGGGGCGGGGATTTCCTATGACATTTGTGACGATATTGCCGACGATCTGGCATCCCGTCACCTTCTCACCCCACACGTAGATGCCGCCCCCGTCGTTTTCGCGCAACATCGTCTGATCCACCACATTATTCCGGATGATCGTGTCAGAATCCGAGCGGATACCAATATACGATGCGCGGGATACCCGGTTACCGGAGACCACAGCGCCCTTGCTTCCTCCACTCACATAGATTGCCGCAGTGCTGTGCATGGTGGAGCGACTTCCCTCCATTCCGATGTCACGAACCACATTGTTACGGATGCTGCAGTTTGTTGTGCCATTGAAGCGGATACCGGTCCCCGCACATTTGGAGATCACACAATCCTCAATGACGGAATCCGAGATCTGGTTCTCCGTGTAGATCCCGTGCGTCCGCGCGGAACTAACCTCAAGGCCCTTCAGCGTGATGGCGCGGTTGGTTCCATTCAATCGCACGCCGTGTAGTCGGGATTGCACAAAAGCGAGGTTCTCAACTGTCACGTTGCTACGACCGTTGATCAGCATGCCGTCATCCAATTCGGATGCCTCGATCAAGTGCGATGCGGGGGAATCTCCCGTATCCATCCAAACATACAGGGTTTGCGTGGGTAAATCGTAGTACCACTCCCCCGGACGATCCAGCATCCAAAGCTTATTGTTGAAGTAGTAGATCGATTTCTCAGTCGGCGCATAATCCTTGGCCACCAGATTGATCCGACTGCCGCTCAAGGACGTCACCGTGTTGTTTTGAATACTCCAGTCATAGGTCCGGATCACAACTCCGGCTCCCACGACGTCATTCGGAACCGCAAGGTCAGCGTCAATGATGTGGTCATTGGCGGTCGATGCCTCACTCACCGACAACCAAGTGTCATCTGGCCAGGATGCAAGCTCCTGAAATTCTCCATCGCGATAGACGGCCTTCACCTCAAAAGGAACCACTGCCTTGTAGATGGACCCGGAATGCCGCGTCCATCCGCTGACAACCCGGGACGAATTGATCACCGGTTTGCTTCCCGTGCCGTAGGCCCCGTAGACCACACTGCTTTGGGGCACCACAAGCTGCCCCCTCCATTCACCACCCCTTTTGAAAAGCACCTGATCGCCGGCCTTCACATCCGGACCCGTCGCCTTCTGGAGCGTCTGCCATGCCTGGGTTGGACCGGTTCCCGTTTTCAAGTCCGATCCCGCGGGATCAACATAATACGTGGCCGCATCGAGCACAGAGAACCCTGCGCACACCCACACCACCATCACGCCTAGACGCACCAACGGAAACCGTATCATATCTACCTGTGTAACAAGGATTTTCGAGCTCACGTTTGCCAGCAAATGAAACCCGCAAAGAGCAGCCTCAAGCCCTAAAAAAAGCAGAGTGGCATGCGCAATACGAGCCAAATTGATAGGGTCTATTCCGTGGTGAACAGAACTCTTTGGTTTACCACGAACGACACTAAACTCACGAAAGGGAACTTGGATACCCGATGGATGAGGATTCAATTCCAATAATGTTCATCCGGTCTAACACCCTTCCTTTTGTGGACAGGATCCACAGGATTAAGAAGGTAATCAACCAGTGATATAGGAAACTGTCGGAAGCCGCTCCACATCCTCCTCCGTGCCCTCTGTACGCTCTGTGGTTAAACCCTCTTTTTCGTGGTTTTGGTGTTTTTCGTGGTTAAACCCTATTCAATCCTGTTGGCGAGGCCGCAGGCCGATGTCATTCGACGAAGCTCATGATCCTGACTATCCTGCGAGCGATTTCAGACAAAGCCATTCTGCAGCATGGATCGCCCAACACGCTCTGCATCCTTGGACGAACCCACAGGTTGCTTACTGTGCAGCTACCCGGGCCAAAAACTCATCTGGAGACAAAACCGGCAGAGCAGGCAATTGAGCAAAATCGGAGGTATTGCGGGTAACAAAACACGTGGCGCCCCAAGACATGGCAGCGGCGTATTGAAGCGCGTCTTCCATATCACCCCATTTGCTGCGTAGCATTTCATCAACTTCCACTCCCGTGATGGGTGTGATGTCCAATCTGGATCTCAGTAGTCTGAAAAACCGGATGAGCGTGGACCGGTCCACTTTTCTGGCGACGTATACAATATCCGAAACGCTGACCGGAGAAACCGAACCATGGCACCTACATGAGATGGCCAAATTCAAGGCCTTGAAAGACGCGGGATAAAATGGCTCACGCCGCTGAAGAACATCCAGCAGGATGTTCGTGTCGAAAAACGCCCTATCCATGTTTTCCCAGTATTGACTCCGAACGCTCATCGAATGCACTCAAACGGCTCTCGGCGACACCCAAAAAAGCAAACAGATCAGGGTTCTCCGCCTCCAGCTTTGGATCCTCACTCTCAAGCACAGCGAGATTCTCAATGGATTCCGAAAACAGTTTCGAAACCGACATGTTTCTCCGTTTTGCGAATACTTTGGCCTTTCGAATGGTCGACTCGGGAACCGACAAAGTGAGTTTCTTGCACGCCATTTTACGTATGAATCTGACAAAACAATACGTAATGTCAAGCGTGCCATCACTTTCGTCGCTGTCGCTTAGCCAACCCCACAATCCTCCCTCAAACTCCATGATTCTCCTCTTCAATCCAACTCCAGAAAACCTGTTGGCAATGCCGCAGGCCGATGTCATTCGACCAATCTCATGATCAAGACCATCCAGCGAGCAAAGCAAGCAATGTAGATACGAAGAGGTTTTTACATCGCCCTGCGGGCTTACGCCCTTCGCCTGCAGCTCCGGGCACAAATGCCTCAGCTTCGCTTCGGCAACATATTCTGAATTCTAGATCTGTTGTTTTGCGCCAGCAAAACGTATGTGGCCCGAAGGGCTTATAGCGAGCACCGCGAGCGATGTTAAAGAATCTTATGAATCACAACGCTCGCCGAGGCTCACTAGGATCCGCTCCGCGGACCACGATGCCCAGAGCCTGGTCGCGGGCCAGATTGTTTGAAGAATGGTTCTCACGCCCGTTTGACGCTGCATGCAGCGTCTTCACTCAAGCCGCAAAGCCGCAAAGGAAAGAATGTAGGAACCACACGAAATGGAGATTATGCACCCTACCTGGCTACCCCCCCTTCTTTCGTGGTTTTAGTGTCTTTCGTGGTGAACAGATTCCCCTCTTCTCTGTGGATTCTGTGGACTATGTGGCAAAACCCTCTTTTCGAGTTTTTAGCGTCTTTCGTGGTTCCTCTTCAATCCAACTCCAAACCTCATAGCGAGGCACGCGCCATTCGACGAAGCTCATGGTCAAGACCATCCAGCGAGCAAAGCGAGCGATGTTGGATACAAAGCATTGACTCGCGCAGAGACCCGGGGACGCAAAGGAAGGGAGAATTCAAGAATTTTTACCACGAAGAGCCGAAGTGCACGAAGGAAAGAGTATGGGATATCCAATCTGCGCCATCTGCGGATGAGTAGTATTCATTAACATCGCCCTGCGGGCTTATGCCCTTCGCCTGTGGCTCCGGGCACATACGCCTCAGATTCGCTTCGGCAACATATTCTGAATTCTAGATCTGTTGTTTTGCACCAGCAAAACGTATGTGGCCCGAAGGGCTTATAGCGAGCACAGCGAGCGATGTTAAAAATCATCCAGTTAATTCCCCTAATCTGCGGTTTTTGTGATCTATGTGGCTACCCCCTCTTTTTCGAGTTTTTAGCGTCTTTCGTGGTTCACCACTGTTCAGAACGATTACTCTAATGCTACCGGCAATATCAGACTGCTGCACCTCCACGCGCAATAGTGTGGACGGAACCGGAAAAATCTGATCCAAACTCCCCTGCCGGAATCCCTGTCCGGGGAATGACCCCCGGGACAATCAACCCTAACGGCAACTACCCCAATGACTGAACAGCATCGAAACACCCGTGGATGGATCGTGGCCATGGCCGCGCTAGGCGTAAACCTGCTACTGGGCATCCTGTATTCCTGGAGCGTCCTCGGAAAAGCCCTCGTCAGCCAATGGGGATGGACCCATACCCAAGCCTCATTACCCTACACCGTA
>JAPXRV010000031.1:0-33384 GCA_033813415.1 Opitutales bacterium
CGAGCTTTATTCCCATTCTCGGAAAGAGGCAATGCGCCCACCCCACCTTCATATACAAATTTCACGCCCACCTGTCCAAGCAACCGATACCACATCATTGTTCAATCACGGGTGGGCGTCACCTCTACCATTGTTCGCTTGCCCGGATACCGTTGGGATCAAGGGGAAATGGCCCCGGACTGCGATGGTCTGTTCGCCGAGTTAGACCGTGCCCTGGCTCAAAGCCGGGATGCCTGGCCGGACAGTGATCCGGTTTTTCACGCGGGGGTGGGTCATCTTGGGATGGTCATGCTCATCGGACTGTATGCTTCCGCGCGTGGCATTTCAATGTTGGGTCTTTGCACCGTGTCGGATCGCCCGATCGTTTTGCCGGCTATCCCGCATTCGGAAATGGTCCGGGCGGTGCGTGTCAGGCGCGAGGAGGAACTCGAATCGGGTGCGGTCGTGGAGAGCGCTTCACCGGCGGCGGAGAAAGACCCGGCATGTCATGATCTGGAGGAGAAACTGACCCGTCTCAACGAGGACCTGACCTCTCAGAAAAACGAGACTTTCGAATTGCGAAACGAATTGCAGGAGAAGAAAGCGCTGGAGGTGGTCCTTTCGGTGGCCCATGAGTCATTGAATCAACAAATCACCATGCTTCAGGTGAAAAATGACACCCTTCAGGGTCAGCTCGGTCAATACGCCGAGCGCGCGACTGCGGCAGAGGAGGAGTTGAAGGAGTTTCGCCGGAAGATGCCCCGCATGGTGTTTTTACCGTTCAAACAGCGTCTGGCCGTGTTGATCAAAGGAGAAGTGAAGATTCCCCTTCCAAAGGGATTCTGATCCGAATTTGATTTCCCAATCAGGCGGATGTCGCATGACGCCACGTGTTCTTTTTCAAAAAAACGGACCCGGATGCGTGATTTCATCCAGGTCCGGACTGAAGTTCAAATGTTCGATAAAATAAGGAGCTATGAGGCTCTGATCTTCAATACAGATTCAGGATGCCATGAGCATCGATTCTCTCTGAAGTGAAGCTGTATCCCATGCGGAAAGCTCGTCCATCGATTCGGAGATCTGATGGGAAAGCGCCCTGATTTTGTTTTCCGCCTCCGCTCCATGTTTTCTCTTCTCAAGGACTGAGAGGATGCGTTCGTTGAAGTATTCGATGAGGAGGATGCGCTCATTCAACTCTTCGATTGGTATCAGGATTTCTTTCATGGTGATAGCTTTCTACTTATAGATAACGATTCAGGTCATGTTTCGATTGTGTTGAAAGTGTCAAAATTTCCGGTGATCCCCTCACCAGACCTTTGGCACAGATGAATTTAATGACTGCACAAACCGTGCCAGTCGGCGTTGTCGTGTCAATTTCCCGTCGATCTGTGACGAAATCAGAGTGGACGCCCCCACCCGTGCGGTACACTTGCGTCCCAATCAGTGCGTGGACAGGGAAGCGAAATCGTTCAAAGCCCTTTGCCTTGATTCGATCAAACTAAGCATCCGATCGGGATAAACATCATCCATGGAGGGATCCATCCATGGAGTATGGATATACCGGTTGTTCCCCTGCGCCAGTTCAGGGATCCACTGGCGGACATAGATCCCGGCCGGGTCGAATTTCTGGCCTTGAATCACTGGATTGAAAACCCGGAAGAATGGCGCTGCATCGGCGCCACAGCCGGCGGTCCATTGCCAGCCAAGAGTGTTGTTTGCGAGATCCGCATCGAACAGCCGATCCCAGAACCATCGGGCTCCCTCAAGCCAGGAGATTCCCAGGTTTTTCACAAGAAAGGATGCCGTCAGCATGCGAACCCGATTGTGCATCCAGCCCGAATGGAGCAATTCACGCATTCCTGCGTCGACCATGGGAAAACCGGTGCGTCCGGACTTCCATTTTTCCAGTGCCTCTGGTTTGATTCGCCATGGGAAGTGGCGAAACTCGCCACGAAGCGGTTCTTCCGGCGTCTTCGGGAAATGAACCAACAGGTGGTAGGCGAACTCCCGCCATCCGATCTCCTTGATAAAAGTATGCGCCCCACCGGAACCGCTGCTCACGGGCGGGTCTTGTAGTTTATTGGCGAGGGTGTGCCAAATGCGGATGGGGCTGATCTCACCCCATGCGAGATGGGCTGAAAGTCTGGACGTGCCGGCAAGGTCAGGGCGATCACGCGACGTATCGTAATCCTCAACCCATTCGCGGGAGAAACGCTGGAGCGCATGCTTCGCACCGGATTCTCCAGGATTAAATCCCATTTCGTGAGGCGATGGAACAGGCGGAGCGTCATCATGCCCGCAGATGTCAATTCGATCCGAGCGAATAGACGGATCCACAGGAGCAAGCTTTTGACGAGGCGGAGGAATTGCCATGCGCAACGAATCCGCACGCAGATGTGCCTTCCAATACGCTGTGAATACCCGGTAGGGCTCTCCATTCTCTTTGCGAACGCTTTCCGGTTCGCGAAGCAATGAACCATTGAGAACCTCCGTTCGGATCCCATTGCTATTGAGGTGCTCAATCGTCAATGTATCACGGTCTGCGACAGCGGGTTCGAATCTGCGGTGCCAATACACGGACGCTGCACGGGTCGAACCGATCAACTCATCCAGTATCGGGATCGTCTTCCCTTTCCGGAAGATAAGGCGTGATCCCATTTGTTTGAGATCCCGGTCAAGGCTTTGGAGAGAGTAATTGAGCCACCATCGGGATGCAGTTCCCGGGACCCATGGCTGTTCGTATTCAGGATCCCAAATGAAAACGGGAACCACACGTTTCCCGGCCCGCAGTGCTTGATCAAGTGCGGGATGGTCATCCAAGCGGAGGTCTTTTCTGAACCAGAGAATGGAAACTGAATTATCCATGAGGTTTCGATCCAGTGATTTGGAACAAATGCAGGATCCGCATCTCAGGACGGGTCTCAGGAATCCGATGGATCCTCGGTCTTTTCGAGTTCGGTCCGGATGGCTTCAAGCAGTACCCGCGCCTGATCCGCCGTGATCTCCTTTCGCTGGAGCGCATTTTTGATCGAAAGCACCCGCTCCTGAAGTGAGCGTTTAGCGTTAGCTTTGCTGTTGGGGTAATCCTCGGCACTCATGTATGAGAATAAGGTGCTCATTCGTCCGAAGCGGTCAACTGCCCGGGAATCATTTGTCGATGCATATGCAATAGTTGGGCTCCGTCGATTACCTGTGAATAGACTCCGCGAGTGTTTTGTAACGATGTCCGAAAGGGCCGAAGCTCCGATGAACGAATCAAGACCTATCGTATCAACCGAATTCATGATTGAATCTGTCGGTGGCAGCGTACATCATGAGTCGTATTGAATATCGTTTATGTGTGGACGGCATAGGCCGGACTAATCCCGTATTGGCACTGTGAAAAAACTGGTTTTGATCCTGATCGTGGCTTTTGTGGCCGGAGGTATTGCCATGTGGATGCGGTCAGGGCAGACCATTGTTCTGACAACGGATTCAATGTATCCAACCTTGAGAGAGGGTCAGAAGGTCAAGCTTAAGGCTGTTTCGAACGAGGACGATTTGTTCCGACGCTTTCAGATGGTAGGATACACTTATGCTGATCGTCCGGATCACGTGTTTGTGGCAAGGATAGGGGGGCTTCCGAACGAGGCGATTTCGATACGGGATGTGGGTTTGTTTGTGAACGGAACCCGGGTGAACCCTCCGGTAAGGGTGGACTATTCACAGAGTATTCCTATGCTGCATCGCGAAGAGATTCAGGAACTTAAGCTGGGTCCGGATGAATACTTCCTGCTTGGAGATAATCCTGCGACGGCACTTGATGGACGCTACCTGGGTCCGACGAAGCGATCCAATATTGTCGGCATCGTCAGGGTGCGTGAATTGAAACCCAGAGACTCCGCTCTCTAGTCCGTTAAAATCCGAAAAAACGGTTCATTTGGATTGAAATAGGGAGTGGAGCCATTGACACTCCCCTATCCAACCTCTTGTAAAACATACTTATCATGGCCTTTCTGAAATCTGTTCTTTGGCGTTTGTTCACCACTGTGGTATCGACGGTGGTGTCGTTTTTTCTCGTGCTTGTGCTGATCGGTGTGCTGATCGGATCGCTTTCTAAAAAGGATATACTACCGGAAAAGGCAGTTCTCGAGATCGATCTTTCCAATCAGTTGACCGATGCCCCGCGTTCAGGATCGCTTGAGGTTCTGATTCGTGAGATGGCTGATAGCTCGGGCACCGGGAGACATCACCTGCGGGAAATGGTGGAAAGCATCCGTCGGGCGGGTCAGGATTCACGGGTGGTGGGCATTCTCTTGAAAGGAAGCTCACAGCCAATGGATTATGCCTCCGGATTCCCCGTGCTCCAGGAAATGAGGGATGCGTTGATCGAATTCCGGCAGACTGGAAAACCGGTGCTTGCATACGCCGATGAACCGAACCTCAGGGATCTCTTTCTGCATTCAGCGGCATCGGATGCGCTCATCAATCAGGCGGGATCGGTCATGTTGCCCGGGCTCTATTCCGAACCTATGTTTTTTGCGAACGCGATGGATACATGGGGAATCGGCGTCCAAACCGTCCGGATCGGTGATTTCAAATCGGCGGTCGAACCCTTCACACGGACGAATTTGAGTAAAGAGGCGAGGGAAGCCTCGGAAGCATTATTGCAGCAGATTTGGAAGGGCGTTTTGGCAGAAATCGCAACGGGCAGGGGCCTGGATGTGCAAGAGTTGCACGACCGGCTCGCAAAAGATCCCATCCTTGAGGCGGAAACCGCTGTCGAATGGGGGCTATACAACCGGACGACCACGCTTGGTGCCCTGAAAAAACAACTGGCTGAGCTGGGAGCTCCGGATGCCAAGAAAGGCGGATATGTCAAAATTTCCCTGTCGGAATACATACAGGATGGAATGAGTCCGGCCGGATTGAAGCCCGTGGGGCCTGCAAAGCCCTCAGTAGCCGTAGTATACGCCGAAGGGCCCATTGTGGATGGGTGGGGCGATCCGGATCAGGTTGGTTCCAATCGGCTTGCAGATCATTTGCGGGAAGCGGCTGACGATGAGAATGTCAAAGCAATCGTCTTGCGTATCAACAGTCCGGGCGGAAGTGCATCCGCCTCGGAGATCATTCAGGATGAATTGATCCGTGTAAAGGAGGCGGGAAAGCCGGTCGTTGTCTCGATGGGCACCTATGCTGCATCCGGAGGCTATCTGATCGCGCAGAGCGCCGACCGGATCTTTGTTAACCCGCACACTGTCACTGGCTCGATCGGGATTTTCGGGCTTCTGTTGAATATCGGAGAAGGAGCATCGAAGTTGGGCATCACATTTGACGAAATCAAGACAATGCCGCATTCCGATCTGCAGGGGATCGCGAGGCCGAAGTCCGATGAGCAGATCGCATTGTATCAGAAGAACATATCGGATTTTTACGACCGCTGGATATCGACGATTGGGCAGTATCGTTCGATTGATGAGGAGCGGATTCGGGAGATTGCCCGAGGCCGTGTATGGTCTGGGAGGGACGCGGTGGAACTCAAGCTGGCGGATGAGATCGGTGATTTGTATGACGCTATCCGTTACGCGGCAAATGCCGCGAACTTGAGCGGAGAGTATGATCTTTTGGACTTCCCGGCGATGAAGACTCAGGAGGAAATTGTGGCAGAGGCATTGGGCTTACCTGTGGCAGTAGCTCCGGTGTTGAAGGTATTTAACCTTCCTCTCATCCAACCGAAGCGGATGTCCGCTGTTGAGGCGAAGATCCGGGGGGCTTCGAAAATGGTCCGGAGTTTGAATGATCCGCTCTCAAGCTACGCCCTGTGCCCCTTGATCTACGAGTGAAGCCCGGTTCGCATAATCTCAGGTAAGCATCCCGTCAGGCCACCGATTGGAATGGGTTCATGGATGGTGTGCATTCCTTCCAAAAGAGACGGAATCCCACTCAATCTCCCTCAGCCCCGTGGAGACCGGAGGCAGCGGAGCGCCGGGAAAGGGAATCGAGCTCCGGCCATTGTACGAGCTTCCGGTGAAGGGTTCGGCGACTGATTCCCATGAGCTGGGCAGCTTTTGTCCGATTTCCTTTCGCCTGAACCAGCGCCTGGTGGAGGAGCCGTTTTTCGTTTTCTTCCACAGACAGGCCAGGTTGGATCCCCGGCATCTCAGGCGCAGACGACCGCGCCACACCGGAATTCAGGAACCGTGGATCGAGATCATACTCGCTGACATTCAGTCCTGGATTCAGAACGACTGTGTTTTCGCAGAAATTACGCAGCTCGCGGATGTTACCCGGCCATGCGTATTCCTTTAGGGCCTGCATCGCCCCTGGGGTTAGTTTGGGCTGGGGCAGATTGTTATCTTCGGCAAAATGTCGAAGGTAGTGGTTGATGAGTAAGGGTATATCGTCCTTGCGCTCCCTCAGTGCGGGAAGCTGAATGGTGATCGTATTCAGCCGATAGAGTAGATCATCCCGGAACTCACCCTTTTCCGCCATCTTTTGAAGGTTGCGGTTGGTCGCGCAGACCAGCCGGACATCGACAGCGACCGGTTTGTTGCTGCCAATGCGCTCAAAACTGCGGGTGTCTAGAAACCGCAGAAGCTTAACCTGAGTGGATGGCTCAATCTCACCGATTTCGTCGAGAAAAAGAGTCCCTCCATCGGCTGCCTCAAAACGGCCAATTCGTCTCTCTGTTGCGCCTGTGAACGCACCTTTTTCATGTCCGAAAAGTTCGCTTTCGAGGAGATTGGTTGCAAGAGCCGCACAATGAACGGCAACAAATGGATTTCGGGCCCGCGGACTATTCTGATGGATCGACTGGGCGATCATTTCCTTACCCGTGCCCGTTTCTCCCTGTAGCAGAACGGTGGCTTTCGCGGGAGCGATGAGTTTTACCCGATCGAGCACCTGCGTGAGGGCGGGAGAATTCCCCACTATACCCGGCAAGCTGAACTTGTGATCGAGGCGTTCGTGAAGCACCTTGTTCTCCGATTCCAAGTGCCTGGATTGGAGTGCCCTTGCGATCATGATCTCAAGCTTCTCGACGTTGACCGGCTTCGTCATGAAGTCGTGAGCACCCCTTTTCATGGCTTCAACCGCCGTCTCGATATTCCCATAGGCCGTCATCATGATACAGATCGGGCGGTTGGGTTTCGAGAGAGCTTTGTCGATGACCTTCATTCCCGATTTTCCGGCCATGCGGAGGTCGGTCAGCACCACATCGAAGGATTCGGCGTCGAGCAGGTTAAATGCTTCGTCGGCATCGCTTGCGAGGAATACCTCGTAGGAATCTTCCAACATGGCCTGAAGCCCTTCACGGGTGTGCTTCTCGTCATCGACTATCAGTAGAGTGGCTGGCATGTTATAAAAGGAGTCGGAATGGAGATGTTCAGAAGCGCTGCAATCGATCCTGCCGAAGGGTCAGCTCTGCTCGAGAAGCCGGATGCGCCGGTGCTTCTGCGGAAACTGCAATGTCACCACTGTACCTTTGCCTTTTCGGCTGTCGATGCCAATCTTGGCACCGTGTGCCCGCATGATGCGTTCGACAACCATCATGCCCAATCCATGACCTTCCTTCTTGGTCGAAAAGTAGGGTTTGAATACATTGGCGAGATCATCCGGATCCATCCCACAACCGGTGTCGGCAACCATCAGGTAGACAAACTCATCGTCCGCGCGTGTGCGGATGCGTAAATGACCCTCACGTGGCATCGCCTCGACCGCGTTTTTCAGAACATTGAAAAGCACCTGTTTGATCTGGTTGATATCGGCGAGGATGATGGGAACGGGTCCGTCAAACTCAATGTCGACCGTGATGCTGCGGGTTTTGAGCATCTCTTCCTGCACCTGCACGACTTCCTCAATAATCAAGAGGAGATCTGTGTCACGCAAATCCGGAGGAGTATGCCGGATGGCGCCAAGGAAGTGAGTCAGAATGCCATCCAGCCGTTTGACTTCCTCGGAGCACACCTGAATGGATTTGCGTATCCGGTCAGTGGACGGGCAGCCTTCAAGGGTTTCGAGTTTTCGCTGGATGAGCTGAAGGTGAATGGTCAGGGAGTTGAGCGGGTTTCCGATTTCATGGGCCACCCCCGCTGCCAGTAACATAATCGATGCCACGCGTTCGCTTTCGATGACCTCTTCAGTGTGTTCCTTGTCTTCGGTAATGTCCGAGAGCACCATGAGCCATCCGGGAACGGCGGCGTTGCTCATTGGAAAGGAAAGGGGTAGAAGAAAGAGGCGGATGATCCTGCGCTCCGGATAGTTCATTTCGATTTCGCGCGAGACCAGCGTCTGGGAGTCCTTGCTCTCGGCGAGGGCATCGAGATCAACCCAGCGGTTGAGGTCGGGCCATTTCTCTCCAATTGTGGTGTGCCCGATATCATCCTCATTCAGGCCGATCAATGCGAGGCTTGGACTATTGGCATACTGGATAAGACCCCGGTGATCCAGCACGACAATCCCGTCATGGATGGAATTGAATACGGTCTCCAGAAGTTCACGTTCCCTGGCCAGCCTTTGAACAAGGATCGTGAGATTCGCGGAATCGAGGTTGTCGAGCCGGCCGAGGATGCGGTTGAGCGAACTGGATTTCCGTGGCATGGTAATCAAGAGGATGTCCTGGATTGGCAAAGCGAGGGAGCAAACAACGCAAGCAGGCTTGAAGCAACTTCGAGCTTCGTGCCCGGCTGAAGGGCATAGGTCTCTCCCGTCCTCGCATAAAGCGTGACCGTGTTGGTATCGGCTCCGAAACCGGCATCGGTGCGCGATACATCATTGGCGACGATCCAATCGAGGTTTTTCTCCTTTAGCTTCCTCCTGGCATACTCCGCGATATCCCGGGTTTCAGCGGCGAAACCTACCATTACTTGCCCGGGTTTGCGGACGGCCGAAAGACCCTTGAGGATGTCCGGAACCGGCTCAAAGCGGATATTCCACTCAAAGGATTCCTTTTTGACTTTGTGTGGATGCGTCTGCGCGGGCCTCATGTCGCAGACAGCGGCACACATGATCAGGATATCGCACGTTGGAAAAAGTTCGTGGCATGTCTGTTGGAGCTCAGCACCGGTGGTGATGGAATACAGGTTTGCACCCTGGGGTGGCGGTATTGAAACCGGACCGCTGATGAGGTCCACCGTCCATGCCGCATCGATGGCAGCCTGAGCGAGGGCATAGCCCATCTTGCCGGTCGATGGATTGCTCATGAATCGAACCGGATCGAAATACTCGCGTGTCGGACCGGCAGTGATGAGGCATCGGATGGGTCGTGTCATGTCAGGATCAGAGTTCGTGCAATTGGCTTTGGAAATGGCATTTCACATGTTTGCGGAAGCTGGATCAGGTCAAGAAGAAAGACCGGATAGGCAGGCGGTGGTTGGCGTCTTGAGAGATGAGTGGAAACCGTTCATCGGGCCGCAGTAGAGAAGATGTCCGCCAGCATCTCCTCCAGTGGGCCCGAGCTCCACGATCCAGTCCGCCAGGCGGATCACATCGAGGTTGTGTTCGATGATGATGATGGTGTTGCCCTGATCGCGAAGACGGAAGAGAAGATCCATGAGGTGTTGGATGTCCTGCCAGTGAAGACCGGTGGTCGGTTCATCCAGAAGATACAGTGTGCGACCCGCCTGACGCTTGCTCAGCTCGAGCGAGAGCTTTACCCGCTGGGCCTCGCCACCAGAAAGGGTGGTGGCCGGCTGGCCGATCTTGATATAGCCCAACCCGACTGCCTGAAGCGTCGAGAGTTTCTCGTGAATACGAGGCTGTCGGGCAAAGAGTTCGCAGGCAGCGTCAATGGTGAGGTCGAGGGTTTCCGCGATGTTGAGCCCGCGGAAACGGATTTCGAGCGTTTCCCTGTTGTAGCGCTGTCCGTGACAGGCCGGGCATTCGACGTAGATGTCGCTGAGAAACTGCATGTCGAGCTTGATCATGCCATCTCCCTTGCACCGTTCACACCTGCCGCCAGGCGTGTTGAAGCTGAAGCGGTTGGCCGAGTATCCTCTTACCTTTGCGAGCGGAGTCTGGGCGTAAAGGCGTCGCAGCAAATCAAACAGTTTGGTATAGGTGGCCGGATTGGACCGGGGACTGCGCCCGATGGGGCTTTGGTCGATCCGGATGACCTGATCGAAGTGTTCGATGCCACGGATTAACCGGTGTTTGCCAGGAATGGTCTTGGCGTGATTGAGCTTAAAGGCCGCGTAGTTTGCGAGTATCCCGTTGATCAGCGTGCTTTTTCCCGATCCGGAGACTCCGGCGACAACCGTAAGGGATCCGATCGGGAAGCGGACGTCGATCGATTTGAGGTTGTGCTCGGCAGCTCCAAGGATTTCCAGCGCAGGCTCAGCCTGGTGATGAGGATCCCCAGCCCGGTCCACCGCCAGCGTTCCCTTGAGGTACGCGCCGGTCAGACTCTTTGAGGAAGCCATGCATGCCTCGGGAGTGCCTTGGAAGACGAGAAAGCCACCTTTTGAACCTGCTCCCGGTCCAAGCTCCAGAATCTCATCAGCCGCACGCATGACATCGCTGTCGTGCTCGACAACTATCACGGTGTTTCCCTGATTGCGCAATTCCAGCAGGATGTCGATGAGTCGGCGGTTGTCCGCCGGATGGAGGCCAATACTCGGTTCATCCAGAACATAGATCACGCCAACCAGGCCCATTCCGAGCTGAGTGGCGAGCCGGACCCGCTGGGTTTCTCCACCGCTGAGTGTCTGGAATGCCCGATCGAGGGTGAGGTAGCCAATTCCCACCTGATCCAGGAAGTGCAGCCTTTTATGAAGCCCCTGAACCGCATCTCCCATGGGAGCATAACGCATTTGATCCACCAGGTGGCGCTTCACCCACTGGTTTGCCTTCGAGATGCTCATTCCCATGAACTCCGCGAATGAAATCCCCTCCACAAAGACAGATAGGCTCTCCTTTGAGAGGCGCTTTCCAAGGCAGTCCGGACAGAGCGAGCTGACTTGATAAGCCACCAGTCGGGCCTTGAGTCCCTCGCTGCTGGTGTGCAACTGCGTATCCCGCAGATCAGCCAGCACTCCCTCGAAGGGGAGTTTTTCCGGCTTGGAGTTTCCCGCTTTGAGTTTAAATGCGAACGTTCGGCCCTTTACCCCGTGCAGAATCGCGTGGCGGGTGTCTTCGGTAAGGTCTTTCCATGGGGTTTTTGGATCGTATGGGAGTTGCTCCGCCAACTGCTTGAGTATGGCGTTGCGCCTGATGATCATGTTTTTTGATCCGATACGCCATGGCTTGATCGCTCCTCCACGGACTGATAGCCCGGGATCGGGAACCACAAGATCCTAGTGGAATTGGAGGGTAAAACCCGTTCCTCCACAAGTCGGGCATGCTCCATCCGGATGATTCCAGGAAAAGGACCGAGGTGTGAGGGGAGCGTAAACGATCCCTTCCTTTTCGGAAGTGAGGTGTTGACTCAGCGACAGTTCAACCCAGTCCGTTTGATCGGGTGGTTGAATGAGTGCAATTGCCCTGTCTTGCCCTTCGCGGAAAGCAAGTTCGAGTGAATCAGCGATGCGACTGCGTTGATCGGGTCGAAGCACGATGCGATCGATCACAATGTCAATTTCATGCTCAGCATTTCCAGTGGGTAGAAGCCTTGGCTCATCGATCTCGCGAATTTCCCCGTCCAACCGGATCCGGGTGTATCCCTTTTGCTGTAGTCTGGGAATTTCTTCGCGCAAAACAGAAGTCCGGGCTTTTATTTTTGGGGCGAGCAGCATCAGTCGGCTTCCCTCGGGCTCGGCGAAAAGCCTGGCAATGCAGTCATCCAGGGTGCGACGCAGGATGCGACTCCCGTCCTCCGGAGAAAACCGCTCACCGGTGAGGGACCAGATCAAACGCGCATAGTCCGCCACTTCGCTGACCGTGGCCACCGTGCTGCGGGGATTTGACCCGGTGCCGCTCCGTTGCTCGATCGCAATGACTGGGGAGAGTCCGTTGATGTAGTCAACATCCGGGCGGTCGATTTGGTCCAGTAGCAGCCGGGCTTTGGACGATAGGCTTTCAATGTATTTGCGGTAGCCTTCAGAGTATAGTGTGTCAAAAGCGAGGGATGACTTTCCGGATCCGCTGACCCCAGTGATGACGATGAGCCGATCCCGCGGAATCCTCAGTTCGAGATTCCTCAGGTTGTGTTGTCTGGCTCCTTTTATGTGGATATGTGGGTCTCCTGGCATGAAATTCCGTCAATTCGGGGTGAAACCAGTCTTATCTGGGTTGCCAGAAAGGCAAATGGTAATTTATTAGTGTAGTATATTCTCACCCCATGAACAAAAGACCTATACTTTATATTAAACCTGGATGTCCGTGGTGCCGCGCGGCCCGTTCCTTTCTCGAGCAGCACGGTCTGGATCTGGACATCCGGAATGTGCTGGCCAACAAGAAAGATATGGATCAGATGACCGAAATCAGTGGCCAGACCATGACCCCCACTTTTCAGTATGGGGATTTTGTGGTAGCCGATTTCAGTGTCGACGAATTTTTGGCTGAAATAGCGGAGTTTCCCGAACTGCAGGCTGAGCTCGGTATCGGAGACGACGAATAAGCTTTCGCCAGGTTCTTCAGAAGAGTAAAATCGATACACGGAGACTCCGGATTATGCTGAAGCATATCGTGATGTGGCGCTTGAAGCCTGAAGCTTTGGGCCATTCCAAAGAAAAGAACCTCGCTGAAATGAGGGTCAGATTGAGCATGCTTCCCGATTTGATTCCGGAGATCAGGGAATTTGTGTTTGGAACCAATGTGGTGGATGATCCATTTGCGATGGATTGCGTTCTGGTGAGTTCATTTGATGATGAGGCGGCCTTGGCGGTATATCAGGCGCATCCAGAGCACATAAAAGTAAAGGCCTTCATCGGGGAAGTCTGCGAGCAGCGGACGGTAGTGGATGCGGTGGTTTGAAGCGTTCCCGAAAAATCAAGTTCACAGATGAAACGGCGGGAAAACCCCTCGCCCGCAGGGACTTGAAGGCAGGCGTAACCCGTGATTGCGCGATCGCTCCGTGTCATGTGTTGATTGACGGGAGCAACGTCGGCCAAGGGCTATCATCCCTCAGGAGGATTTGGCGTCAGGACCGTGAGCGGGCCCGCGAAATCCTGATTTCCATGGCCCGCGAAATCCATGACGCGTGGGGATGGCAGGTCACGGTAGTCTTTGATGGCAGGGGAAGCGACCTCGTATGCGACTACCCATGGGGGGTGGATACCTTTACGGTCGTTTTCAGCCCCGCTAACCTCACAGCGGATGCCGTGATCGAGCGGATGGGATTGCGCTCTGCTGATCCAGCACGGATCGCCGTTGTATCAGCGGATCACATGATTCTGGATTCGCTCAGGGCGGCCGGTTCGAGAACGGCCTCACCTTCCGAATTTGAACAATGGGTGAATGCTTGTCGCCAAACCGTGAGCGAGAAGCAGGTTCACAGACGGCGCAATCCGGGTGGCGGATTCGAAAACCGGCTGGATATCGATTTTGATCAACTGACATGATTTCCTTCCGGTTTCAATAGGTTTGGCTGGTTGTTCGGGATGTTCGCAATCGTTTGACGCTGAGGGTGTCAGTCGGAAAGCTGTCTGGAAAACGGAATCGGGAATGGGGATGATTGTCATACGAAAATTACGATCCCTCTCAATTTTTAGTTGTAAAACAAGGGGATTTTGTAAATATTTATTGAATCATAGCCAGCGGATTCCATACCCCATTCAAAAATGCCGCATTTGCGAGAGGGACCCCGAGTGTTGCTTTAGGCAGCATAGGGAAAAATTCACGCAATAGACGCATTTTTGCATAAACACCTCAAACGTTTTACATTGATGGCCAGACCGACCGAAGACGATCTACTTGCGGCAGTAGCCAAGACTGAGTCTCTGCACGCGTGTGCGGAGGTGTTGTCGAAGGCCTTCGAAATCCTGAGGGATCCGGACGCGAATCAACTGGACCTGGTGGATGTCATCCGCACAGACACGGCTCTGACTTCGGATATCATGCGGATTAGCAACAGTGCTTTCTACGGTGGACACTCCGAGATCTCGAGTCTGGAGGACGCGATCCATCGTTTGGGATTCAGGGAAGTGATGAAGCTCATCAGCATCAGCCTGTCCAGGCAGGTCTTCAATCGGAACCTGCGGGCGTATGGGATCAGTGCAATCGCGTTTTGGTCGGAGTGTGCATCGGTCGCAAGCACCATGGAATGCCTGGCGGACCTTCTGGATGAGGATCGCAGCTACTTTTTCACTCTGGGAGTGGTTCATCCGATCGGAAAACTGGTTTTGGATCAGGTCCTGGAGTCAAGGGGAGAATCGTTGCTCTGGGAAAAGGATATGCCATTGGCGAAGTGGGAGCGCGAGATTCTCGGAGTGGACTACACTGAGGCTGGTTTCACTTTGCTTCGATCCTGGCACTTCCCCGAGAAGATCCAGAATGTGGTGCGCTGTCAGTTGCATCCGGAGCAGGTGCCCGATCCTTGTGTGACCTTGAAATGCCTGAACTTTGCGATCCGTTGGTGCGATGGACACCGGCACTTTGGGTCGACTGTGCTTCCCATTCCACCTTCCGAACCTTGGCTGGCGGATCTGGAGATCACCCATGCGGATCTGGAGGATCTTAAGGCGGAAGCGGGCGAGGTCTTTCTCCAAATGAAGCATCTCGTCGGCCTCCATTGAAAACCCGATTTCGGAAGTTGACGGCACAGAGTCAAGTGCGCAATGGTGATCGGGCATGAACATTGCCCGTATTCTGGCCAGCCAACAAACCTGCTTCAGTTTCGAGTTTTTCCCCCCGCGCACGGAGGAAGCTTCTCAGGCCCTGTTTGAAAGTATTGGTCGTTTGTGTCCGCTCAATCCCGGGTTTGTGAGTGTAACCTATGGAGCAGGTGGAGGGACTCGCCAGCTCACCCACGATCTGGTTGTCCGGTTGAAAAAGGAGACGGGCTTGACCATCGTTCCTCACTTGACAACGGTCGGTCACACCCGCGCTGAGGTGTCGGCGATATTGGATAGGTATACGGAGAATGGTGTCGGAAACCTGATGGCGCTGAGAGGAGATCCTCCAAAGGGAATGTCCTCGCTCCCGTCCATAGCGGACGGGTTTGCCCATGCCGGGGATCTGGTCGCGTTTGTCCGGTCGCGCTATGCCGGGATGGGAATCGGCGTGGCGGGTTTCCCTGAAGGCCATCCTGAATGTCCAAACCGGATGCAGGAGATCGATTACTTGAAGGCGAAGGTGGATGCCGGAGCGGACTACATTTGCACGCAGTTGTTTTTCGAAAATCGGGATTTCTACGATTTCTGTGAGCGTTGCGAATTAGCCGGGATCCGCGTGCCGATTTTGGCCGGCATCATGCCGATCACCTCTCTCAAGGGAATGAAGCGGATGGCTGAACTCGCATTGGGTGCGCGTTTTCCCGCCAGGCTGATGCGGGCTTTGAGCCGTGCGACGAGTGAGGAAGGCGTTCAGGAAATCGGCCTTCACTGGGCGACTGAGCAAGTCAGTGATCTCTTGGATCACAAGGTAAGAGGGGTTCACTTCTACACTCTCAACCGTTCGGACACGACCTTGCGGATCTACAAGTCACTCGGGTTGGGTTTCGAAGACGGGAAGCCCGCTTGAGGAGTCGGTGTCGACGGGATACCATTCCACCGCGGCGATATAGAGTTGTTTGGACTGGAGCATTTCCGCCGTGGCAAGTAGATCGGACAGGTTTTTGGTCTCAAACCCTACTGCGTACACCGGAGGCTGTACCGTTGCAGGCTGTGGAACAAGCAACGGGGTTCCAACATGGGTAAAACCGTCTTCCATTAGATCCGGACTGATGCCCGGACGGGAATGAACCAGCAGGCGGTTTCCATAATGAAGGATCCAATCGCCGGCTGAACCATCTGCGGTGGCTTTGGAAGTCGCCCAGAGTGGGATTTTTTGTTCCCGGTGGAGGAGGAAGACTCCTTTAACGATCGAACCGTCCAGATTGTTCAAACGGGCCGAGGCAAGTGGCTCAGCGATCTCAATCCATTTGGAAGAGAGTTCACGGATGTCTTGATCTGAGAGGGTGATGCCGATCCACTGAGGGATTTGTGCCTCCCTTTCCCGCCGTGTATTGCGCATGTGAACGATCCATCCGATCAGGATGCATCCCATGAGAAAGCCGATGAAATAGATGAGGGTGCGGTTGTGGTTCATTCCTGCTCGCAGATTTAAGATCCTGTATGTCCGGATTGTCTTTGGACAAGACTATGGTGCCGGATGATGCACCAGATCAGTGCGATTCCCATGGCCCACAATCCCGCGTATTTCATGCCGATGATCGCTCCGTTTGCAAAGGTGATGTCCCAAGCCCATTGGGCGCGCAGGGCAACCTTGACGACGGGAGCGATGAGCGTTCCTGCGATCCCCCCAATTGCCACAATCAGAAGGACGTGTGCAAGCCAACAGACAATCCATCGCAGGCTCACCATTAGCATTCGGATAGCAGTCGGCTGAGCCCTCTGATTGGAGGGTTTTCCGGGCAATTGATTCTTGAGCTTTGTCATGCAGCGGAACAAACTGGCATTCGAAATAGGATTCAGGAATGACTCCACGTCTTGTGGAATCGCCCTAATTTATGACCCGGACTCCTCCGAATGCAATCCCGATGCCATGATTCATACTGTTACTCCATTGTATGTGCGTTATGCGGAAACTGACCGCATGGGTTTTGCCCATCACAGCAACTATGCGGTTTGGTTCGAGTGTGGGCGGGTGGACATGATGAACCGGATTGGCATCCCATACCGGGATCTTGAGGACAAGGGGTTCTTGCTTCCCTTGCTCGAACTGGGGGTTCGATTCATCCGATCAACGACTTTCGATGATCGCTTGGAGGTTCATACTCTCGTCAGGGAGCGGCCACGCGCTAAAATCCGGATTGAGTACGAGATCCGGAGGGATGATGTGTTGGTTTCGAGCGGATTCACGGTTCATGGATTCATCGATCGGGATGGACGACCGATGCGGCCGCCTTCGTTTTTCGTGGAGGTGATTGATCGTAATATGGAATCGACGAACGAAGAAGGCGCCACCGCCGAATGATGGCTATCCGGTTCAGGGAGGAATGGATGTGAAGCAGAGTTCATCGATGCAGCCTGTTCGGGAGCAGGCAAAGCCCGCCGTATCCTCTGCGGATATGGGTGCCTATGCTCACCTGATCCGAGCATTCCGAGGGTTACCTGCATCGTCGGTGCTTGGGCAGGTGAAGCCTCGCGAAAAGCTGCTTTCGGATGTATTAGGTCGATGCATGGATAGCATGGGACTGCAGCAGCCCCGCATCGAGGAGCGGATCATTGCGCATTGGCGCGAGATCGTAGGCCCGGATTTCGCACACAGGTGTTCACCGCGGGAGATCATGCGCGAGGATACCTTGGTCATCACGACCACGAATCCGGTTCTCCGTTCGGAATTGGCTTTCCGCAAGTCCGATATTCTCCGGCGCTTGCAGCAGTGCCTCGGCGCCGGGTCACCGATCAAGACTGTCGTGGTTCGTTAGCCTTTTCCTTTGGAGCCACTCACCCAAATGAACTGAAGCCCGGTCGGTCACCTTGCGGGATGTCAGGGCCGGATTCGTGTGCGGGTTGTTGGGTCGGTGGAAACCTGAGCTTGCCCCGGTCGGGGGAACGTGCATCATCGCTGGTTTTCTTTTCGCACATGTCAGCATCAGTTCGAGTCAGGTTTGCCCCCAGTCCAACGGGTTTTTTTCACATCGGCAGTGCCCGCACGGCGCTGTTCAATTGGTTGTATGCACGGCATACCGGTGGCACCTTTGTGCTGCGGATTGAGGACACTGACCGTGAGCGCAACACCGATGCCGCCTTGCGGGTTCTGTTCGACGGAATGCGTTGGCTCGGTCTGGATTGGGATGAAGGGCCGGAAATGGGTGGCGATTACGGGCCGTATTTCCAGAGTCAAAGGGATGATGTATACCGCGAATACCTCCAAATCCTGAGGGACAAAGGCCGTGCCTATGATCAGGATGGTGCGGTTTTTTTCCGCATCTCCGGTCAGCCTCAGGTTATCGAGGATCAAATCCGCGGAAGAGTGGAGCGCACTGAAGAAAAGGACTTTGTGATTTTTCGTTCCGATGGTTCACCGGTGTTTCATTTTGTGAATGTGGTGGACGACATCACTATGCGGATCACGCATGTGATACGCGGGGAGGATCATCTTTCGAATACGTCGAAGCATACTGAGCTTTACAAAGCCTTCGGGGCTCCTGAGCCGGTATTCGCGCACATTCCGCTGATCCTGAAACAGGAGGGGCAGGGCAAGATGAGCAAGCGGGACCGTGGCGCTTTGATCGAGGAATATCAGGAAAAGGGGTTTCTGCCGGCTGCGGTCCGGAATTTTCTGTGCTTGCTTGGATGGAATCCCAAGGACGGGCGTGAGGTGATGCCGATCGAGGACATCATCGCGGAGTTCGATTTCAAGGGGGTTCAGCGCGGGAACGCGAAATTTGACGAGAAGAAGATGGCCTACATTAATACGGAGCATCTCCGTGGGCTTCCGATCGGAAGTTTCACATGGATTGCCCGCCCGATTCTTGAGAAGGCGGGAGTTCCTCTGGAAGGATGCAATGAGGATTACCTGCAGGCGGTGATGGAACTTGCGAGAGGGAAAGTTACGGGGCTGGAGACGCTTGCGGACTATGTGGGATACTTTTTCGCCGATGAGGTGGTCGCGGACCCGAAGGTTACCGAGAAGTTGGTTAAGAAGGGTGACCTTGGCGTGCGCCTGAATGAGCTCGAAAAGGCGCTTTCGGCGGTGGCCGATTGGAGTGCAGCACCCATTGAGGAAGCGTTTGGTAAACTCGCCGCCGACGCAGGCATGGAGAAACCATTTGCCTGGTTCCCTCCGGCACGCTGGGCGGTGAGTGGTCTCGGAGGTGGCCCGGATTTGATGCCGATGCTTGAGGTGATGGGGCGTGATCGGGTGCTGGTTCGCATCCGTCAGGCGGTAGAACGGGTGGCCGGGGCGTGAGTCCTTGTGGGCCGGATCAGTAACTGAAGAGAAACATGTCAGAGATGGAGAACGACATTGTGAGAGAATCGGACAGTGGGCTGTCAAAGGAACCCCGTCATTTCATCCAGCAGGCGATTGACAGTGACCTTGCGGAAAAGCGGTTTGACCGGGTCCATACCCGTTTCCCTCCGGAGCCGAATGGGTACCTGCATATTGGGCACGCGAAGGCAATATGCCTCGATTTCGGAATGGCCAGGGAATACGGCGGTATGTGCAACTTGCGCATGGACGACACGAATCCGGCCAAGGAAGACATGCACTATGTCGAGATGATCCAGAAGGACATCCGCTGGCTGGGCTTCGATTGGGGTGATCGTCTTTGCTTTGCCTCTGATTACTATGAGCAGCTTTATGAATGGGCGCAGTTGTTGATCCGGAAGGGAAAGGCCTACGTGGATGACCTGAGCGCTGAGGAAATCCGGCGCAACCGCGGGTCGTTGACCGAACCTGGAGTCGAGAGTCCGTGTCGCAACCGGAGCGCCGGGGAGAACCTCGATCTGTTTGCAAAAATGCGGGCGGGTGAGTTCGAAGATGGCGAAAAGGTGCTGCGGGCGAAGATTGATATGGCGAGTCCCAACCTGAACTTGCGGGATCCGATCATGTACCGCATCCAGCGTATGGCTCACTACCGTACTGGCGATAAATGGTGCATCTACCCGATGTACGATTTCGCCCATGGGCAGTCGGACTCGCTTGAGGGTATCACCCATTCGATGTGCTCGCTGGAGTTTGAGGATCATCGTCCGCTCTACGACTGGTTCTGCCGGGAGCTGGGTATTTTCCATCCGCGCCAGATTGAGTTTGCCCGTTTTAACCTGACCTATTCGATCATGAGCAAGCGCAAGTTGCTGCAGTTGGTGGATGAGGGAAGGGTGGACGGATGGGATGATCCGCGCATGCCGACGCTCAGTGGTTTGCGCCGGCGCGGATATACTCCTGATGCGGTGCGGGAGTTCTGCGACAGGATTGGGGTGTCCAAGCGGCCACAGTGGATCGACATGGCGCTTTTGGAAAACTGTTTGCGACAGGATCTGGAACATAAGTCACCCCGTGTCATGGCTGTGTTACGTCCGCTTAAGGTGACGATCAGCAACTACCCCGAGGGGCAGGAGGAAATGCTGGTGGCAAATAACCATCCAACGGATCCTTCATTCGGGACACGCATGGTTCCGTTTTCCCGGACGCTCTACATTGATCAGGAGGACTTCATGGAGAATCCTCCGAAGAAGTACTTCCGCTTGACTCCCGGTCAGGAGGTTCGGTTGCGCTATGCATACTTCATCAAGTGTGAGGATGTAATCAAGGATCCCGCAACCGGCGAGGTGGTTGAAGTGATCTGCAGCTATGATCCATTGACCAAGGGCGGTGATTCCCCTGATGGACGCAAGGTGAAGGGAACCCTTCACTGGGTGTCCGCTCCCCATGCGGTTGCGGCCGAGGTGCGGCTTTACGATCGGCTGTTCACGGTTGAAGATCCGGAGGATCATGCGGATGGGCACTCTTTCCTCGATTTCCTGAATCCTCAGTCGCTGGAGGTGCTGAAGGGATGCAAGGTTGAGCCGGTTCTGGCTTCGGCCGATCCGGACGTGCGTTACCAGTTTGAGCGCGTCGGTTATTTTGTAAGAGAAACCCGCACGGCGGCCAATGGCTCGTTAGTCTTCAACCGCGCCGCATCGTTAAAGGACTCCTGGTCTCCACCGAAATCCTGAGCAACCGGATAAGAGGGTGTCCGGCTGTTGTGAACGATTGAGACGGCCGAAGATTGGGTCCGAAGGATGTCTATCTCATCGGCACGAATCGAAGGTTGTCTCGTTTCTGTAAGTTTGTTGGTATTAGTTGGGGTTCCGTACGCAGTAATGGGCTCCATTTGCATCGACTTTACAGTAAAGACGAGCTTTCGGGTTCGATGGACACCTGAAAAATCCGCGGAAACTGATTCTTTCTAACGTTTGAATCATTTTGAGATTGGCATGACGAAACAATTGCCTAAAGTCTTATTCTGGAAATTCACCTCAAACGTTTGACTGAGGTGCTTTTTCAAATTATAGAAATGTTGACCCAACGGAATTGCGAATCTCTACCCCCCCTCATTTTTTCCGGAATCGTTTCGGAAGGCTTTTGTGGTGGTCGTGTTCGCAGTTGTAACCCATCACTACGAAACTCAGAAACCTTATGAAATCGACTCATAAGTCTCTACAGAGGTTATCGCTTGCGATCCTCTGCGGTGCCGCTCTGCCACTCGCTGCGCAGACTGGACCCGCCCCATCGGAAGAAACGTCGCTTGACGAAGATGTCTATATCCTTTCGCCGTTCGAAGTCCGTTCGGATGACACGGTCGGATACCTCGCAACTCAGACACTGGCAGGAACCCGTATCCGCACCGATTTGAAAGATGTTGGATCGGCTCTGTCCGTTGTTACAGAAGAGTTCATGACAGACGTCGGTGCCACGGATAATACCACACTCCTTCAATTCACGACGAATGCAGAAGTAGCGGGAACGCGCGGAACCTACTCTGGTCTCGGAAACGGAACAACGCTTGACGAGAGCGCAAATCTCCGTTCTCCCGCTGGAGCGCAGCGTGTCCGCGGTTTGGCTTCTGCGGATAATACCCGCGATTTTTTCATCACCGATATTCCTTGGGATGGATTTATCGCGAACCGTATCGACATCCAGCGTGGACCGAACTCCATCCTTTTCGGGTTGGGTAGTCCCGCCGGTATTATCAATGCGAGCATCGATAGCGCCGAGTTCTATGATATCGCTGAAGCGTCCGTCAGAGTCGGCTCTTATGGCAGCATGCGCGGTAGCGTTGACATCAACCGGGTGTTGATTAAGGACACCTTGGCAGTTCGTGTCGAAGGACTATGGGATCATGAACAGTTCAAACAGGATCCGGCCTACGAAGACGATGAACGCGTGTTCGCGGCTTTCCGTTATTCTCCGAAGCTGTTCAAGGCTGGAAACGCCCGGACGGTTATCAAGGGAAATTACGAAAATGGTAAGATCGACGCCAACCGTCCGCGCAATATTCCTCCATACGATAGCATTACGCCTTGGTTCAAGTCATACGATGGAGATGGCAACTGGACGATCAACAGTGGTATGGGAAAACGCGTTGTCACCAATCCATATGATGTGCAGCGCGAGGAAAGCGATGATTGGTCGATTCCTGAAGGCGATGTCAACTATGGCATGGCGAAGTCTTCATCACCCAACTACCAGCCATGGCTGAGTTCGGTCGTGAATCAGCAGCAGCCCTTGTATTTCATCGATGGGTCATCTGGAACCATCAGTAGTGTGCTCGCTGGCTATATGAATATGGGTGCGCTCAATCCGGATGGATCAATGAGGGGAGCAGGGGATGGACTATACGGGAAACAGTATGGTGACCAGTTCTATCAGCTGACCGGACTGTCCAGTTATGCCCTCAATGCTGATCTTCCCATGTCCGGATCGGGGCAGTACCGGAATGCGGTACTCACTGACCCCAAGGTGTTCGACTTCTATAACAAGCTCATTGATGGTGAGAACAAGTGGGAAAAGGAAGACTGGGAAGCATACAATTTTGATATCACCCAATCTTTCTTTGACGATCGTATCGCTTTGCAGTTGTCGTATGACAAGCAGCGCTATGAACGCTCGAATAACAGCCTGATTGGGGGTAGTCCGGCCATCACAATGGATATTCAGGCAAATCTGGCATACTACTACACGGGCAATTCGGATGGCGGAACCAATGTGAGCAATCCGAACTTTGGGCGTCCTTATGTCACCACCGCATCTTACGCAACGGGTTCATCCTATGAAAGCGATCGCGAGAATGTGCGTGGCTCATTGTTTGCGGAATTCCGTGTGTCAGACGTTACCGAAAATGACTTCCTGGTGAAACTCTTCGGTAAGCACCGTTTCAATGCTGTTATGGGCCGTGACCGTTTCTACAATGAAAAGAGCAGTTGGTACAACACGTCCAATAGCTTGGCATGGACTTCATACTGGACAGGAACCGACGGCATGCAAACGTCGTATTGGGAACGCCCGGCAGTAGGAGTGATCTATCTGGGTTCATCCATTGCGGACCGTGCATCGGCATCTGGAGCCAATATCTCCAACATTGGATCCAAGGTTGCTTTGGTTGACTCGCAGGCCTATGTCTTCGACTCGACTTGGACTGCTACCGGAGTCAATCCGGGCGATGCTTGGAGCGTGCCAGCTAAACTTGGACGCATCTACAACACGGTTCCGGAAGACGAAGGATACTGGACTCAGGCATCCAATCCTGCAAACTATCAGGGATGGACCTATAAGAACCTCGACATCGACACCAACTTTGATGGAAAGAACAAATCACTGACGTCTGCGGCCTCGAAGGCTCTCCGTCAGGTCGATTCTATCGCTTTGTCGTGGCAGGGTTACTTCTGGAACGACGCCTTGGTCACTACCATTGGCTGGCGCAACGACCGGGTAAAGGACAAGGATGTTCAGGCTGGGCGCAATACGCTCAACCGTTCTTACCTGAATCTTAGCCCGGATGTGTTCAAGCTCCCGGATGAAGTATCACCGAATCAGATTTTCGAAGACGATTCGATGAGCTATGGAGCTGTGTTGCACCTCAACCAGATCCTGGACAACGATCCGTTGCCGATCAACGTGAGCCTGTCATACAACGAGTCCGAAAACTTCCAGATCACCAGCACCCGCCGTGATGTCTACGGTGAGATTCTGGGGAACCCGTCTGGTAAGACCGAGGACTATGGAGTGATGCTCTCAACTAAGGACAATCGCTTCAGTCTGCGTATTGTGAAGTTCAAGACCACGATCACAAACGCCACGTCGAGTCTGAGTAACTCTGGCGGAATCGGATCGACTATTCAGCAGGGCCTGCGCTTCCGCAACGTGTTCCTGTATGACCTGTCAGGCTACACCTACGATGGACGTGAATCTCCATCCTACCGCAATACATGGACCAACACCTACAGCGATCGCTTCGATCCGGATATTCCGGAACAGGCTGCGGCTGCTCAGGCCGAGGAAGATGCTGCGATCCGGGCGTGGAATGACATTCAGGAACACTTGACGCCAACAGGCTTCTTTGAAGCATGGAACTTCTCTCCGGTGCCCCTGCAATACCTGACGGATCGTTCCACTTATGAGTCTACCCTCAGCGGAAAGGATCCAGCATCCCAGTATCTCCCACCTGATGGAACTGTTGTGACGTATGCTGCGACTGCTCCTCAAGGATTCTCGGTAACAGAGGATACTGAATCGAAGGGATATGAGTTCGAGCTCACGGCAAACCCGACCTCCAACTGGCGTATATCGTTCAACGCATCCCAGACGGAAGCAACCCGCCGGAACGTCGGAGGAAAGAACCTCAGTGACATGATCGAGTACCTTGACTCGATGTTCCTCGGCTCCAATGGCGATCTGCTCCCGGCAGCGTTGCTGCCACAGTGGGGGAACGCTGGTCTTACCGTCTACAAGAATGTCTATCAGCCATTCCGTAGCCAGTATTCCCAGTTGAAGCTTACAGAAGGAACCGCAACTCCGGAAATCCGTAAGTGGCGCTTCAATCTGGTGACCAACTATGCATTCACAGATGGGGCTCTCAAGGGCTTCTCCGTGGGTGCAGGCTATCGCTGGCAGGACAAGGTGGCAATTGGCTACCCGGTTGTTGAAGAAGGTCCCAATATGTATGGCTTCGACCTCAAGCACCCCGTATACGGTCCTGAGGAAGACGCTATTGACGTCTGGGCAGGCTATGAACGTGCGTTGACCGATAAGATCAACTGGCGTATTCAGGTCAATGTCCGTAATCTGGGTGCTGGCGATGAGCTCATCCCAATCTCGCTTCAAGCAGATGGAAAGACGCCGGCAGCGTATCGTATCGCACCGTGTCAGGAATGGTTCGTGACCAACACGTTCTCCTTCTAAGATCCGACTGACTATCGTTTCACACAAATTCAGGGCTTCCGGCTTAAACCGGAAGCCCTTTTTTTTGTTGCAAATTTCCAGGGACACTTACTGCTCCATCCCCCAACCATCTGCGGTACAATACGCCAGCAGTTTCAGCTTCCCGTTATGTTGGGGTAATCCAAGCCTCCGCACGGGATGAATACAGTTTGGGTCACACACATGTTCAATACCTGTCGAATGTGAGTCCATTTGCTCCACTACATTGTATCCGTCTGTGATGGGTCTCTTGACTTTCTTTAGCTGTCAAAAACCTGAGTGGATTCCCATTTGTTAGGTCGCGAGCCTTGGTGGTGCTGAAAATCAAAACTATACTCCTATGAAACAAGACAGGGACAAATCGGAGACGGGAAAACGATTATTCCTCGGCACGCCCGAGGAGCTTTGAAGGAATCTGATAAGGAGTGTTCGATTGGCACCCAAGGCGATCCATGGAGAACCCCTATGTCAGGAAAGTTTTCGCCGGAACTGAAAAAGACTTTAAAGATTGGAACCGAGGGCAGGACAGGGCCTGGACCGGTAGGGCTTTCGGGGAAGCAATTATGGTTGGTTATGAGTTTCGGAAACCGGCCAGAATGGCATCCCTGAACGCTGAGTAACGGGACTCGGCGTCGGTCAATAATTGGGGGCTCGGGTGGGGTGGACGGTGTGACTGATACGATAGCGTACCATACAAATGACTTTCCAAAGGATTCAGGTTCTGGTTGATATGGACGGATGGATTCGGGAATACCGCGTTGGATGGATCGTTACGGTTGCTGGTTGCTGATACTGGTTGGGGCACTGATGCTGCTCCCGGGATCGGCGGATATGCCTTTGCTGGATCGTGACGAGCCGCGCTTCAGCCAGGCGACATGGGAGATGATGGAGCGTTCGGAGTGGGTCGTCCCCTATTTCAACGGTGAGTTTCGCTTCGATAAGCCCCCGCTGACGTATTGGTGGATGCGGGTTCACTACTGGATTTTGGGAAAATCTGAACTCGGAGCGCGTTTGCATTCAATGTTTGCTTCCATGTTGGTGGCGTTTGGGATGGTGTCTTTCGCCGCACGTTTGAAACGGAAGTGGCTGGGCTGGATATCCGCTTTTGGATGGTTGACGTGCATGCAGGTCTTTCTGCATGGGCGCTTGGCTCTAGCGGATATGCCGATGGTCGCAGCGGTGTTTTTCGCAAACCGGGCCTGGTTCGAATTGCTCTTTCCGGAGGAGGGAAAAGAACGCCGCCGGCTGTGGTTTTGGGTCCTCTATGTTTCCCTCGGGTTGGGTTTTCTCGCGAAGGGTCCTCTGGGGGTCGTGGTGCCGATGCTTTCGCTGTTGTTGTTCCGTTTCGCGTTTTGGCGCAAGCCTCTGACTTGGCGTTCACTCAACATTTTGACTGGGCTGCCCGTGACCTTTGCGATGATCGCCGCATGGGGTATTCCCGCTCTCATCTCGACCGATGGTTTGTTCTGGGACATTGGAATGGGTAAGCATGTGATTGAGCGTGGAGTGGAGGCCTTCAACGACCGGAAGGTGCTTCCTTTCTACTATTTGCTGACCGCCCTGTTCAGCCTCTTTCCATGGTTTGCGCTCTTGGGTGAGCGCTTCCGTTGGGTGCGGCGTGACTGGGATGCCACCTCTGCCTTCCTCGTGTCCTGGATCGTGGTTCCCTATCTGGTTTTTCTGGGGTATTCGACCCAGTTACCGCACTACGTGTTGCCGGCTTTTCCTGCCATGTTCCTTTGGGTGCTGCATGTGTGGCAGCCGGCTTCGGTGGACAATGGAGTGAGCCGCACCGGTTTGGTTTGGTTCTGGAGTTATGTCGGGATTTGGGTGACGGCTGCGGTCGCGGGGTTGGTCTGGGTGCTCGGATCGGGACTTGCGGTGGATTCCCTGCGGATCGGTATGGCGCTGTTGTTCGGCATTTTGCTTTGTATGTCGGGAATCGTGGTATGTTTCCGTTTCCGGAAGTGGGTTCCCATGTTCTTGTGTGTGCTTGGCATTGCCGTATCCCAGTGGGTGCTCGGAATTCACATGCGGGAACTATCGGTATCGATCCCGGTGTCAGAACAGTTGAAGGGCTTGGCCAAAGAAACCCGTATGGTGGGCGTCGGGTATGCGGAGCCGAGTCTGGTGTTCTATTCGGGTCGCAAGTGGGAGTTTGGGCTAGAAAGTATCGATAAGCGTGCGGCAGAAATCCGGTCGTCACAGGAAAATGGCACGGACAATGGCCTACTGAGCCAAGAGGACCGTATGCGTCAGATGATTCGTGAGGAGCTTACGAAAGAACTGCAGTCGGATCAGGCAAAACAAACCGTCTACGTTCTACTGGATCATGAATACCTCGTGGATCAGATGATCACTGAGGCATGGGGCGGCAAACCCGCCCAAAAGCGGAAGGACCTTGGATTGGATGTGCCGGCCTTGTGTGGAGATACCCATAGCGTAACATCGGTGATAGGGCTCAATTTCGCCAGATCCCGCTGGTCAAAGGTTTGGCTCTGTATCCCGAACACCATCCCCTCAGAGAACTAATGTTCAACCTCTGGAATGCCACTGCATTCATCCCGTCAATTTCCCAATAAAAACACAGTGCCTTTATTGCTAATATTGGATATCTGGCATACGGTTCAGGTAATCAAACAGAAGGATCATTTATGAAAAGGAAGCGTATTGTGGTTCAAAATCGGGATGGTTGTTATCATCTGATGAGCCGGTGCTGTTTGGGTGAGCACTTGCTGGAGGATGGGGAGAAGGAGATGTTCATCGGGATGATGCAGCGGCAGGCTGCGTTCTGTGGGGTGGATATTCTGGCGTATTCGGTGATGTCGAATCATTTCCACATTCTGGCGCGGGTGCGGCATGAGAAGCCGAAGGCCGATGCGGAGTTGCTGAGCCGTTATCGGGCGTTTCATGAGGGTTGTCGTATTTCCCCCTATTCGATAACACCGGATGGGCTGGAGAAGATGCTGGAACGGAATGATGAGATCGCCCAGCATGCGCGGGATGCTTTGCTGGCGCGTATGGGGGATGTGTCGGTGTTCATGCGTGAGCTGAAGCAGCGTTTCACGATCTGGTATAACCACCAGAACGGGAACCGTGGTACTTTGTGGATGGAGCGGTTCAAGAGTCTGGTGGTTGAGCCCTCGCTGCAGGCAATGGCAACCGTTGCTGCCTACATCGACCTCAATGCGGTTCGCGCTGAGCAAGTGGATGATCCGGCGGAATACCGTTTTTGCAGCTATGCCGCCGCGATGGGGGGAAAGGCATCGGCCATGAATGGGTACCGTCTGATCTATGGTGGGCGCAGCTTTGCCGACGCTATAGCCGGATATCGTCTGTGTTTGTTTGGGAAGGGCGCGAAACCGAAGGGTGAACAGGACAAGGACCGTGGCGTAATCCCACTGGAGAAGCTGGATGCAGTGATCCGCAGTGGTGGGAATGTGGATATGTCCGAGTTGCTGCGCCGGAGGGTCCGCTACTTCAGCGATGGGATGGCAATCGGGTCAAAGATTTTCCTGAAGGGGCTCTTCGATGAACACCGGGATCGTTTTCCCATGAGTCGGAAAGCGCGCTTCGCTCCGATGAAAGGGGCGGATTGGGGTGGACTGCAGGTTGTCCGTGATCTGAAGGTCAATCTCTTCGGGTAATCATCGAGCCTGGTTATGGTTCAAGGAGAAGAGTGTTGATCTGAGTGAATGGTGCTATCGACTTGTCACTCAAAACATGGAGACCCGCAGTGTGTGTCCGGGAATACTGGCCTTCAGCGAGCGGCGTTTGACCTATAACACAAGATTCCTGAAGAGAGCGTCTGCTGAGAGAGTCATCAGGATCCAGCCCGGAAGGATCAGGAAAGCCCGGAGCTTAATGCGCGGGTGATGGTGGTTGAACAGTCCAAGAATCGCGAGGGCGCCAACGGTCGCGGTGTGGCATCCCCAGACTGTTGGATTGATCTCGATCCGAAGCCACGAAACGGGTGCCAGCCATGAAGTGGCGTGGTGGATGATTCCAAGGTTAAGCCAGGCAGCATAGTTGACGAAAGCGGCCACTTCCACCAGCCCGATAGCTCCGAGTGCAAGTGAAAGATAGGCTGTGATCAGGCTCACTGCAAAGAGAGATCCGAGAATGGGGTTGAGTAGGAATGTGGAGAGCGGCAGGGCTCCAAAGTGAAACGCAATGAGCGGGGCGCTTATCCAGAATGCAATCCAGCTGATGGCGAGCGGGGGAATGAGTATGCGGTACATCCGTGTGCGAAGCTGGACCCATCTGCTCATCGAGTCCTCAGTGAGGAATCGGTCAGGTGCCATACGGATGCGGATTTGTCGGATGAGGGCGGTTCCGTAGCCGATGATTCCGGCAACGATCGTGAAGGAAAGCTGGAATCCGGGATCAGAGATCTGGTTTGGATTGAGCCAGAGGATAACGCAGGCGGCGGCGACAAGAGCAGCGTAGGGGTTGGGTTTTCTTTTTACTGCCGCTGCCGCAAAGTAGAACAAAACCATGATCCATGCCCGCTGAGCTGAAGGGCTGGCCCCCGTTATCCAGACATAGGCGCCGGATAAAGCGATGATCGCTACCGCCGAAAAGGCTTCCGGTACGCGTGCAGCTTTCCCTACAATAACGAGACTAAGCACGAGAATGGACATGTGGAATCCGCTGATAGCGAGAAAGTGCATGAGCCCGGTGGCTTGGAACCTTTGTTTACTGGCTTTATCGAGATAGGACTTGCTTCCGGTTACCATTGATTTGAGGTACGCATCGAGCGGAAGCTCCTGAGGTGCGTTGAGGCTGAGAATGGAGTCGATTGCTGAAAGCACCGCAGCTCGCCATCTTTCGGTTTTGGGGACCTGGGAGTTGTCGGTTTCAATGATCTCTCCGGAGTCCCATTCGAGCAACGGTCGTCCCGGGACGGTTTGTCCTTCGAAATAGGTCCATTTGCCCCATTTGAGGACTCCAGTTCCGTGGACCAATGATCCGATGAACATGGCAGACTGATCGGCCGGTTTAAACAGGAACGCGCTGAGTTCGTGTCCTATCCTGTCGGCCATGATAGGAGCGGCATTCACGACAGTGCCCGAAAATGCACATGAACCGGCCTTTCCGGATTCGGGTTGGAACCGGATTCGATTCACTTTAACGATTAGCCGGGCCTGACGGGGCGGCATTCCTGTCCATGAAACGGGCAGAGAATCGGGTTGATGCAATGAGCCGTGTATCCAGCCTCCGAGGAATGCACCAAAGGTGAACACAAAAAGCCATGCGAGTCTCAGGAGTTGTGCCGGTTTGCCCCAAAAGCACCACGCGATCGCACCTGCGGACAAGAGCAGAGCGGTGGTGAGCGGAATGGAGGTGAGCCCGGTTTCGGAGGGCAGCAGATGGGAGGCAATGAGACCTGATCCCCATGGCACGAGTAGGGTGGCCAAAGGGGCTCTGTTGCGATGCCCGATCTCTTGGCCGGGACGAAGCATATTGGGGGTGTTTTACCGGAAATGGTTAAGAAAAGCCCCTTTGCTGAGGATGACGGGGCGGAGAAATGTATCCTGAAGGAATCGGTGCGCTTTTTCTATGGCCTCATCCAGCTGGTTCCCGCGGGCAATTTCGGCAGCAATAGCAGAGGCCAGCGAGCATCCGCTTCCGTGGCTGTTCACACCGGGTATGCGTTGGGTGTTGAATGTTCGGAAGTCGGATTCGGGGAATGCCAGCACATCGGTAAGCTGGTTACCGGGAAGATGCCCGCCCTTTACTAGGAAAGCGGTTTGGAAGCGGGTCGCCAGGGAGCGGGCAGCGTTCACAATCGACTGAAGGTCCTTGGGATGCCTCCTGATCAATACCTTCACTTCATCCAGATTGGGAGTGACAAGTGTGGCCAGGGGGAAGAGTTCCTTCGTGAGAACCTCGATGGCGTCTGGCTGTAGCAGGACCGAACCACTGGTAGCAACCATCACCGGGTCGACGACAACAGGTATTCGCCGCGAGCCAGAAAGGCATTCCACGACGGCCCGGATGATTTCCGCATTGAAAAGCATCCCTGTTTTGATTGCACGGACATCAAAGTAGTCGAGAACCTGTCGGATCTGGTCCTTGACGTGTTCGGGGGAGAGTGGACTGACCGAGATCACACTGTCCGGGTTCTGAGCGGTGGTGCATGTTATAGCAGTTGTGCCGTACACGCCCAACGCTCTGAATGTCAGAAGGTCTGCTTGGATTCCAGCGCCGCCTCCGCTGTCTGATCCGGCTATCGATAGGGCAACAGGGGTTTCTCTGGATGAATAGTCGGGCATGAGGCGCAATGAATGTTTATGGGGCACCTTGTGCGAATCCGTCCTTTCTTTCAACCCAAATGGCGTGTGTATCTGTAAAGAGGCCCACCCGCAGGCTGACCCAGATGAAGGGTTTCCTACGGGCGGGCCGGATGTCTGTCTTGAATCGAATCTACTGGGAAAATCCTATTCCACATATTCCATCCCCGCAGCAAGCATCTGATCGTCAGATTCAAATCCGGTTTCGGGAAAATCGGGAACCAGGGAGGAAATCGCGAGATGGGCAATGCCACCGTTCATCCAGTGGAATTCGAAAGTATCGTTTCCCGGTGCAGTCGAGCCCAGCTCTGCCAGATCGAACATGTGGCCGAGAGGATCATCGATTGCCTCGAGCCTAATGCTGGATACGATGCCATCCGAGGCGCTGCGCACAACGAGATCGGCATAGGAGCCTGGCGTTCCCCGCCCGATGAACGTGTCAGCCAATCGTTTCACTCCCTCTTCGGTCGGTGTTCCCTCAAGAGCCCAAAGCAGATCAATCGTGGTAAGCCTTTCCCCGATGGGCGTCCCGTTCCATTTTGTAATTTCGTCTCCGACTTGGATTCCCGCCATATCGGCGGGTTCTCCGGGCCGGACGGAAGCGACGACGACCTTCCCATCGTCCAGGGATGCCACGGTGAGGCCGAAGCTTCCCCCTCTTTCATGCGCCACGATCCCGGCGAATGCTTTCATCGCGGGGGCATCTTCACTGATAGCCGTAAGCCACGTGTGTCCATCGCGGATCGTGTTAAATGCAAATCTACCAAAGGCCCTGCAGAAAGCTTGAAGATCATTGTTTGTTTCTGCAGCGGCGATCTCGGGAAGGTAGCGTTGCCGTGCCTGTTCCCAGTCGATCCCTTTCCAATCTCCGAGAGGGTAGTTTTCCGCCAGCAGATCAATGGTCCGTTGATAAGCTTCGGTGAACGGGAGTTCGCTCAGGTCTTCGTCGACCGGCTTGCTCCATGCAAGTGGAGCCATGCCGACCGCCAGTCCAAGAAGGAGTGAGAGCAGCACCGTTCGGGTGGCGCGTTTGATGGAATGTTTCAATTGGATGTCCATGTTGATGAATTGTTCGATGGGCTCCCGAATTAAGTGAACCCGCATTCCAACTAACAGACTCCATGCCAATTCACTACGAATGGTGTTCAAGTTGTTGAATATCAATCGCAAGTGCGCATAAGTCGCCCGGTCATTATGGGGAGGACTCCCCGAGGTTTCGGGGTTTGTGTTACCGGCTTGTTACGGGATCGCACCAGGTTACGAATTCTCGTGGAGCCTCCGGCCTGAGCGCTCCCTCCTCAATCAACCGGAACAAATCCGGATCAAGGCATGATGCTCGGTGCTTGACAGCTGCCCACCTTCCGGCACTCTACACGAAACAACGACACACGGATGGGTGGCAGAGTGGTCGATTGCGGCGGTCTTGAAAACCGTTGAGCCGGTAACGGTTCCGGGGGTTCGAATCCCTCCCCATCCGCCATAAAACCCGATAGATAAAGGGCTTACGGCAAAAACAAGCGCTGAATCAAGCGTATCACTTGTAAAAGGAAAATCGGTCAAAAATGCCTAGAAATGCACCGAAATGCAGGGAAAACAGCGACAAAACAGCGACAACTTTTTGACCTTTTCGGCCTGTGTCCATGCAGGTTCGTGAATACTGGATGCGCTGAGAATGAAAAAATCCCGCGTGAGGTGCGAAAATCTTGGGTCTCATTGGTGTTTCGTTGCATTTTGACAGCCTATCCATGATTGAAAGGGCGCTCCCCTGTGGATGCAGTCGGTTAGGGCCTCGGGATCTTTTTTTTCAGTTTGTCGCTGTTTGTCGCGCTTTTGGTCAATCGTCCTGAAAAGAAAAGAATCCGGTTCGGCTGTGTCTGCCGTTGTTTTTCGCACCTCGAAAAAACCGTTCACATTGCGAAAGCGGTTGGGTTTCCGTCATTGGTGAATCGACCACAAAGAAAAGAATCCTTACAGGGCGCTTGGGTTGCCCGTAGGCGTTGCTGTGTTGCGCTAGGAATCGTTTTGCCGTTGTGGTGTGACTGCTTGCTTGCGCTAGGGTATCGCGTGATTCTAGGGCGTGATGCGGATGCACAAAAAACCGGATGGCTCAAGGCTGGATCCGGTG
>JAPXRV010000032.1:0-32932 GCA_033813415.1 Opitutales bacterium
TGGAGGATATCCGGCTCCATTCATTTTGAATTGCCGCGGCCAATCCGAGCTCGACAGCTTCGGGAATATCAACATTTCTATTGGTTTGTTCTGCTTCGAATTTGGATAAAAAGAGCCTGATAGATGTGAGAATAGCAGGGGCGGTACTCCCCGTTCGCATGGATGGAATCACGCTTAATGGGAAAGAATTAACAGGAGTTCTATCTTCATGGTCCTTGTATTCTACTATCCCGATTCTGAGGTTGCGGCTGACTCGTTGCAGGACGACGATGATGCTATCAATATTGTCTTTCAGATCCTCAATTTGATCCCTCATGCTACTGGTTGTATCGATCACAAATACAATTTCGAGGTCTTTTGGCCTAAGTGCGCTTACCTGTTTCTTAAGGCTATCCACATCCCCTTTCAAATTGGCGTTTTGCCCCATGAAGCCGTCGATTTGTGCCTGAAGGGTAGCATTTTCGCTTTGAAGCACTTCATTTTGTTTAAGCAAATCGTGGTATTCCGTCTGAAGACTCCCCAATCGATATTGGAGATCATCATTCTCGATTTTGAGCGTGGTGTTTTGACTTATGATATCATCGCCCGGTGAGACTTGCTTGCCAAGGTTATTGGGCTCAACCTTAGAAATATCCACTTGAAGCGCAGCTAACTGTTTCTGAAGAATATCGATTCGCGAAGTGAGTTCCACGTTCTTGACTATCAGATCAGCATTTCCTTTCTGAATAGAGTCTTGTTGGATCTCCAATTCGTTTTTCAGGACACTGAGATCGCTGATTGTGTTTTGGAGATGAACGATCTCTTCCTTAAGCGTATCGAGCTGGGAATCCTGGGCGATAGTTCTTTGACTCAGCGATTCAATTTTTGTGATCAGAGTTTTGTTCTCCTCCAAGAGAGGATTGCTTCCCTGCTTTTTGTAGTAGGGAAGCACAATGAAAGTAAGAATCATGAATGTTCCCATCGCAGAGCAAAAAAGGTCGATAGCGGAAATGCTGAAGACATTTATTTCTCTTGGTGCTCGTTTCATGACAGTATCCGTGGAGCGTCATTTCTGCTCCAACAAGCGATTGATCAAGTTATCAAGGCAATACTGTCCGATGGAATTTACGTTACCTTCTTCTTTACCCTGGGATAGGTGCATGAGAAACACAAGAATACTGGACATGATCAATGCGAGCAAGGTTGTGTAGAATGCAAATCCAAGTGAGGAGGTGATGATGGTGAGAAATTGCGGGTCCTCCGGGTTCGCTTGCCCAGCATAGGATAAGGCGTCAGCGATCCCTATTACCGTTCCGATAAACCCCATGCTTGGAATGAACCATGCAAAATACCGCAGCATATTGTAACGCAAATCAACTTCGTGCTGAAAAAGCTCCAAACAGGAACTCAGGGTCGCGTGGGATTGACCGATTGAGTTCGTTGTTCTGAATTGGAGAATGATCCTCGCGATCGCCCTGGGTAAATAACGATCCTCTCGCTGATCACGTACATTTTGGTAGATTGCTTTCAGTTCGATGGGGCCAAGCAAAGTGGTTCCGTCTGCGGGCAAGTAATTTTTCCCAAACTCTTGTGAATCGAGCCATGCTTCTCTCATGCGAATAGTCAGATCTCCTATTCCAACGAAGAATACGATCCACATCGGCAGCTGCAGTGCAAACCAGTTGATGTCATCATCCCGGTCGACCAGACATTTGACAAAGCGTTTGGTCAATTGATCTTCCGCCGGAAGAAAATTCAGGACGACAAAAGTCAGAATACCAAAGCTCCCAAAAATGATGAGGGTGAGGACCCTGTTCCGTGACGAGTGGTTCATGGCATTCTACAGACGACCATGAGCGGATGGCAACGGAGCGGGCAGGTCATTGTAAGATTCCTCTCTGTGGAAAGATGCCAGTATGTCGGCAAGCTCAAAAAAGGCTTTCTTCGTGATTTTGTCCAGGATTTCCCTCTGTCCAAGGTTACCTCTGAGTTCTATGTCCTTTTCGCAAAGGTGATAACCTGAAGCAAGGGCGGTGAAGCTCTTGCCATAGTATCTGTTTTTGTAATTGTTTTCGAATTCAGTCCAAAAACGTTCATTGCGATCATTGTAGTAACTAAGAATCTCGGCTGCGGCTTTGTCTCTTAGCTCTGAACGCAATTCCTGCTTAATGGCGTTTTCCCCAGGGAGATCCCGTTTGTCCTCCAAGATACCTGCAGCTGGAATGGCTTGATGATACACATCTTCGTAGTTACGACTGACAATCATTTCTTTCGATTCCAGGATCTTCAAATTGGAATCATAGAACCTCAGCGTGATGCCCATCTGCCCTTCGACTGTCTCGTGGGATCTATTGTATTTGATCGTCTCAAATAGCGGGGACATGATGGTGGGAGTCACGTTTTTTGGCCATTTGGTGAGGTCCTTGCCATAGGTTTCGAGCATCATCGAATACTCCGGGTTCGGCCTTGGTTCCTCGCCAACATTGATCCTCACAGGGACTTCTCCGCTATTGATTTTAGAGGTAACAACAAAACTGGAAATGCCGCCTCCGACGATGATTTCAGTTTTATTGTTCAAAATGAAATGCTTGTAGGATTCTGGTTTTTCCGCTTTGGCATCGTCCATCATTGATCTCTCCAGGATTCGGATGCCGTAAGGGAGTTTGTTGACCAAACTTGCAATGAGAGAATCCGAAAAATCACGCCCTGCAAACGGTTCGTTTTCTGGTGAATTAAAGGATGTCACTCCAATGGTGGATTGCACGATTTCATCAATTGTTTCCGTGTTTTGACGATTGATCTCGAAGAGTCCCGGGTCATTTTCGTCCAGCATGTATGCGATACGGGAAGCAAAAAAGGCGACACCGAATTCTTCTGGAATCTCTCTGCGCGCTGATACCGCCAGGTTCTTATAGAAGGCGACTGCATCACTCTTCAAGTTTCGGAACTGATCTCGAATTGAAGACCGGGAAGTAGAGTTCAACAATTGTATCGCTTCATAGTATCGATGTTCGGCAGCCAGGGATTGAACTAATCTGGGGAGTATCCTTCCTTCCTCTTCTTCAATGATCGAACGAACATGATTCCTGAAACCCTGGTCAAACGGATGCTTTGCTCGTTGGATTGAGGTGAATACGTCTCTTGCTCGCAGGAGGTCATCACTCGATAATGCGGTATTGATTGTCTCAAGATAATGAGATTTCCGCATTTCGTTTATTCTTTGCAGTGTAGTTTGAATGCTCGCATTACCCGAATCAATTTCTTTGGCTTTTTGAATCGCTTCGAAAGCGGATTCAAAACCGGCTTCATTTGCCTTGCTGACGGCTTGCGAAAGAAGAGCGTCTACGTCGCCACTGAGTTCTGCCAGTTTGCTTTTAAGATCTTCTAAAGCCAATAGGAGTCTTTGTTGTGTATCATCATACTCCAGTTTTGACTCTATGAGATCGATGGATTTCTCCAAAGTTTCTATCGTGTAAGATTCCAACGGAAAGCCAGCAGCCAATAAGGCTTCGTCAACGAGTTTCGTTCTGATTTCGGAAACCCGGTTTTCCGCAATTAGACGTTGGTCTGAAGGTAAGGAAAGCTGAAGGGATTTTTGGTAGGAGCCCAGTGCACTTGCGTATTGACTGTTGTTATATTCAGCCTGTGCCCTGAGGAAGAACTCGTTGGTCGTTCCGCATCCGGAAAATGATAGTGTGGATATTACAATAAATCCGATTAGGCAAATGGTTTCCCGGTTCGTGGCCGGTTTTCTGGAACAGGAAATATTCATCATAAAGTAATGTTTAATGCCAGACGGGCGTAATATTGGTTCATTTGAGACGTGTTTCGAATCTAATCCACCGCAATTCACGGCAGAATCAGACGAATATTTAGTGAATTTGTATGAAAAAATTGAAAAATAAGAATCCGATCCGTTTATTAATCTCAAACTGGCTTGATCAGTTTTGAAGGCTGATCTGCAGAGTCAGGCAATTGCGTTGAACTGTAAAGAGTTATGAGTTGAATTTGTCAACATGTTTTGAATTACAGGGCTCAGGATGGAACTCACGGTGCGTCGTCGAGAGAGGGTTTTCAGCGGGCGAAGGTTGTCCAGTAATTCCGGACTACCGAATCACATCTGAGCCGGCTGTCTTTTGTTCCCAAGGCAACACAGGGGATGGCGTGGGTCCTCATCCGTGATTGAGAAATGGAAAATATCCCACAGGTTTCTGCAACCGGACTCCTCTGTTTTTTGTGAGCTTTGCTTCGCCCACGAAAGTCCGCAAAGGGAGGATGAATAGGGATCTCTTTCGGTATCGGGACGCGTAAGCGTTCCGACCCGGCTTTTCGGGATTGAATAAGAAGGTATTCTCACGCCCGTTTGACGCTGCATGCAGCGACTGCACTCAAGCCGCAAAGGAAGATGGGAATTAAAGCCTTGCGGCGAGACACGAGTCATTCGACAAAGCTCATGATCAAGACCATCCATCGATCTTTGCGAGCGATGATAGAAGAGAAGAATCTTTAACCCACAAGAGCGTGAAGCACACGAAGGGGATGGGTGTTTTGAAATTTGTGGATGAGAATGTCTTTTTGAGCACAGAAGGTGTTTTCGCGCAGCGTGTCCGGCGTAGTCTGGTGGTAGCCTGACGAAGAGGGAAGCCGCAGAGAGGCGCAGATGGGAAGAGCGCCTCGGTGAGGACACCTCGCCCTACCTTGATCGGGGCTGTTACACGCTGTTCGAGGGTTTTGGACGCTGGCTTGGATGGCACGTCGGGGAGACCCGCTCGGGGGAGATGAGCTGTTGTGGGTAGGGATGAGCGTCCCCGCTCATCCGCAAGCGATTGAACGGCTGGTGGAGTATGGCAAAAGAGGATGGCTGAAGCCACCCCCTCCGGAAGAGGGCTCACTGGATGTGATTCAAGGTAAGGGACGCCAAGGCTCGCCATTGGAAGGAACTGAAAAGACTGCGGGCAAGGATGCTCCCGCTGCTTCGGGCCCGTTTTGCGATATTCACAAAGCCAAGCAGGGATGCATGATATCAGCGTTTCTTCCCTGCTTAGTCTTCGGATGAATGGCCGGACTGGGCATTGGCACGGACTTTCGGTCCACCCGCGCGCAGCCAGGCATGGATAAAGGCGTTGATGTCACCATCCATCACTCCCTGGACATTCGAGGTCTCCACTCCGGTCCGCAGATCTTTGACCATCTGGTAGGGCTGGAAAACATAGCTCCGGATTTGGTTGCCCCATCCGATTGCACCCTTTTCTCCATAGAATCTTTCCATTTCGGACCGTTTCTCGTCTTCCTTGAGTTCAAAGATCCGCGATTTGAGGGTTTTCATCGCAGTTTCTTTGTTCTTGATCTGGGATCGCTCGTTTTGGCAGGCGACGACCAGACCGGTGGGCAAGTGGGTCAACCGGACCGCTGAATCGGTCTTATTGACGTGCTGTCCACCCTTACCGCTGGAGCGGTACGTGTCGACCCTGAGGTCCTCGTCCCGGATTTCAATGTCCAGATCCTCTTCGATTTCGGCAATGACGTCCACCGAGCAAAACGAAGTGTGGCGTCGTTTGTTGGAGTCGAATGGACTGATGCGGACGAGGCGGTGGACGCCGCGTTCAGCTTTGCAGTATCCGTAGGCGTTCTTGCCCACGATGCGGAGAATGGCGCGGCTGAGTCCGGCCTCGTCCCCGTCCTGGAGATCCTGGATCTCGCAGGTGAATCCGGCTCGCTCAGTCCAACGGGAATACATGCGGAAGAGCATGTCGGCCCAATCACAGGATTCGGTGCCGCCCGCTCCGGCGTGGATCGTGAGGATCGCGTTGCAACTGTCATGTGGGCCGGTCAGGAAAGACTGGAGCTCCAACTCGTCCAGTTGCCGGGTGAGCGCGGCCAGGGTCGAGTGGATTTCGGCTTCATACTGAGCGCCTTCGTCGTCATCGGCTTCGCCGACGAGCTCAATCATGGTGCGCAGGTCATCCAGACTCTGCTGAAACTGTTTCGCATTGCCGACCATGTCCTTCAGGCCGCTCAACTGGGTTGAGAGTGCCTGAGCCTGCTCTTGCCTGTCCCAGAAGCCCGGCATGGACATCTGGTTTTCAATTTCTTCTATGCGGAGTGTTTTGCCCGCCAAGTCAAAGAAACCTCCATAGGTAACCGGCTCGCTTCGCTATTTCTTCAACTTTCGAAAGGGTTTCTGGCGTGATCATGATAGGTGCGATAATGAGACGGGGCAGAAACGCAACATCAATTCAATTCCACAAAATATGCCAGGATGGTATCGACCACGGAAGTGGTTGTGTCCGGAGAGAGGATGTCCCCGGCGAGTGTGTGTTGGTTGAGGTCGCCACATCCTTCCACAACCTGGATCCGGTTGCGGGGGTTCGTCAACTCGGCGAAACGCTGGACAATAGCTTGGCTCTGGACGATCCTGTCCTCACGGGTGTAGAGCGTGAGAACAGGCTGAGTGATGGTGGAAAGGTCCTGTCGCTCCATGTAGTCGACTTGGGCCATGAGCGGAAAAAGCGCCTCGATTGGATAGCGGAGGTGCCAGAAATAGGCGTGGGAGGAGTTTTGGGGCTCGGACATTCTTTGGCCCATGAAGGCAGGAATGATTTGGCGGGCCCAGGGCTTAAGGAGAAGGCGCGACCGTGAGTCGGCTGGCGCGAAGTTTGGCGCGAGAAGAACCAGTGCCCCGATGGGGCTGTCCGGGAAATGATGGGCGGCCCACAATGCCAGCAGTGCCCCGTGAGACGATCCGACGAGCATCACCCGCCTGCCGATCCGGCCGCCGATTGCCAATGCCTCGGCGGTGTCCTTCATCCAGTCATCCAGGGCCACGTCGGACATGGGCTCGGGTGAGAGGTGCCCATGCCCCTTGAAGCGGGTGAAATAAAGGTTGGCACCCATTGCCTGGGCGACATTTTCGCATACCGGGCTGATTTCCTGACGGCTGGTTGAAAACCCATGCAGGTAGACGACCGCCCAGTCCGTGACTGCCCGGGTTTCGGAGTTTGCCCAAACTACCTGTTTGGCGACCCCTTCCTTGAGATCCTCGCGGGCGGAATCAGAATCGACCCAGCGTTTCTCCCAGTTTTCGGGGACTTCCGGAAGGGAGATCGAGAGGGAGGAGATGCGTTGCCTGGGCCCAAGCAACCAGAGTAGGAGCAAAAGCCCGGCGATCGCCAGAAATATGTAAAGCATGTTCTTCATCCGTTGATTCAGGCTCAACATGGGCAGAAATCAGTTCCCGAATCTAACCTGAACGGGGGTGTCGATCCAGATGGACCATACGGAGGCCGCGTTTCCCTGATTGAGCGCAATTTCAAGAAAGCCCGATGAGCCCCAATAGGCAAGACCGGTTTGGACCGGAACATCCCCGAAGGTGGAGACGATTGGTAACCGGAGGCCGGCGATCCGGACGCTGCAGGTGTGTCTGGCGAGTTCTTCCGCCCATTGTTCCGGAATATTGGTGATGAGGTTGCCAAAACGGTCGATCGCATCGACTGAAGCCTCGGCTCCATCTTTGCTGAGTGAAGGCACGGGCAGGTCGAGGAGGACAGGATAATCCAGTGACGGTCCGAGTCTGTCTATTTGGATGAGTCCGGACGCCAGCATGCCAAGGACGGGAGCAAAGAGGTCGCGCCCATGAAAGGTGGGTGAAATCGGTTGTTCAGGTAGGCATGCGGCCGGATCAATCCGGTGAAGACTGCGGGGTGGACCTAGTCTGGCGAGGGTGTGACTGATCAGTCCATTGTCCGGCAAAACGAAGGTGTGGGATCCAATCTGTGTGGCGATCGCCCTGCGGTTGGTTCCGACTCCCGGGTCCACGACGGCGAGGAACCACGATTCCGGTGGAAAATCAGCCGCGCATGTGCCCAGAACCCATGATCCGCGACGGATGTCGCCCGGTTCGATGGAGTGGGAGATATCGATCAGGACGGCATCGCGGCAGCGATTCAAAAGGGCGGCTTTCATGGACGCAACGTATCCATCCTCCTGCCCGAAGTCGGTGAGGACTCCGACGAGGGGGCGGGTTGCTTTGCTTAAGCCGCTGGTCATGGGTTTGTGCTTCTAGAAGGATCGAGCCTGTTGCGCCATCTTGAAAAGCTCGAGTTGAAGCTCGCGGTTTTCACGGTAGTATTCCGGATCGCTGATTCGTCGCGACTCCAGTATCCGCTCATTCCGGTCCAGCGTCTTGAGCAGGTAGCGTTCGCGGGCGATTTGATAAGCTCTTTCCTCGTTACTGATTCCCAGGATCCAGCGATTGAGAAAGAGGCGATCCCATTCGGGAATAAGGCTGGTTACGAGTTCGGCCGCAACGCCCTTACGGGTGAGGAAGTGAAGCCTTTCCTCGTTGAAGACGCGGGTAAATTGTTCCGTTACGGAGTCAAAAGGACGCACGATGACCGGATCGAGCACGACGGTGTCCCGGTTGATTTCCCCATCGGGAAGGTTCAGGGAAACATCCGGGGAGATGGGTCCGGGGATGGTTGGCGTGGGTTGAATCGAAGGAATATCGATTTCGCCAAGATGGATCTCATCTGTGTCAGCAGCGTGGGACGCGATTCCGATACAGGAGACTGCTGTGATGAGGACTGAAGTGAGGATCCGACACATGGTGATGATAGTTTTCATAGTATCTGATCGGTGCTTGTATTGTTCTGTTCAAAGATCAGAGGAGGTGCTCGCGCACAGGGGCAGCGTAATGGGGCATGGCTCCGGATTTTGAGGCAATGGTGGACCCGACTTTGCAGCACCATCCGAGGTCCTGAACGGAAATATTGCCGTCATCGGCCAAGGCCATCACGAGCGCAGCCGTGAAGGCATCGCCCGAGCCTACTGTGTCAATCACGTCGACAACCGGAGCATGAGCCCGGATCGGCATGGCCCCTGGCGCCCGGTAAAGGGCTCCTTGCCCTCCCAATGTGATGCATACCGGCTTATCCCCGAAGAAGTCGCTGACCTTGCGGAGGAGAACTTCGGCCGGCATGGATCCGGGACGCATTCCGATCAGGAAGGCCGCTTCAGTTTGATTCATTTTGAGCACATTTGCCTTGGCTACGATGTCCAGGATTTCCATGCGGTCCTGAAAAGGTGGGCGAAGATTGATGTCGCACACTTTGAGTCCTGGGCTGTTCGTGAGCAGTCGGGAGACAAACTCGCGGTTGGGAGCGTGGCGGAGCGCGAGTGTTCCATAGACGATGGCGTCCCATTCCGAAAACCAGGATTCATTCACCGGATTGCGGTGGATGGCGTCCCACGCGACTTCGTCCGGGAAATGGTATTGAGCATCCCCGTTTTCATCAAGGATGGCATCCACATAGCCGGTGGGAAGGTTTGGATCCCGTCCAATGAGGCTGTCATCAATTCCGGCGTTGCGGATGCGGAGAAGGGACTGGTCACCCAGAAAGTCGGTGCCGATTCGGGAGAGGATGCTGCTGTCACCGCCTAGTTTTTTGATGTGGTAGGCCACGTTCAGCGGGGCTCCCCCCAGGAAAAGGCCTTGGGGAAGGCAATCCCACAGGATTTCGCCGATACAAAGGATACGGTGTGGGATAGGCATGGCAGGAATGTGTTGAGGTTATTTGGATGAGGGGTCCTGGCCGCCCATTGGGGGAACGGATCAGGGTGGGGAATTCTCGAGATGGGCCGTAATCCAGGATTCCGGGCTGGCCGATCCGGACTCGGATAGGATGGAACGGAGCTTAGTGCTCAGGGCTCTCGTGCGATCCAGCGTGGAGCTATCGTTAAGCTGGCTGCTCATTGCCGCAGCCATGCGTTTTGGATGCATGCGGCCCTGCAGGAATTCGGGATGGATGAATTCGCCGAGCAGGATGTTGGCAATGCCCACGATGCGGATGTGGACGAGAATTTTCGCCATTCCGTAGGTGATAGGATTGGTGCGGTAGACCAGAATTCCGGGGATCGCAGCCAGTGCGCAGACCAAAGATATGGTGCCTGAACTCATGATCACGCCACAGGCCCTGACCTCAGGTTCCGAATTTGAGACAAAGGTCATGTCACCGGCACAGTCAGACTGATCGACCATTTCCTGGAGAATAACGCGTGCCGCCTCCGATGGGTAAACCACGGTAGCCCGGAGCCCGGGTCTTTCAGCTTTTAGTCTCCGGAAGGTTTCGATAATCGCCGGCATGATCCGCTTGATCGGAGTCGCCCGGCTTCCCGGAAGCAGTAGAAGCGGAGCCCCCGGATCATAGACGAAGGGCAATCGATAGTCGTCATGGACGAAGGGATGTCCCACAAACGAAACCGGCAGATCGGTGTCGCGGTAGCTTTCGATCTCGAAGGGAAAAATGACGCCCAGCGCATCCAGGTGGCGGGCCATCGCGAAGCGTCTATGGCTTTTCCACGCCCATATTTGAGGGCTGATGTAGAAGAGTAGATTGACGTTTCCGCCTGCTTTGTGGGCGATTCCAGCATCGAACAGCTTCTTGGCAAGCCTGAGGTTGAAGCCCGGGTAATCCACGAAACAGACTGCCCTTGGGCGGTATGCGTTGACCCATTCGAAGGCCATGGCAAAGAAGGCTTTGATCTCATTGAAGTGCTTGAGAACCTCCACGAAGCCCACTACCGCGGAGTCAATCGGGTTGTGCACCAGAAAGGCACCGGCTTCCTCCAAATGCCTGCCACCGATTGCGGCCACTTTGAGGTCGGGCCTGTCACTGAGGAGCCGTTTGACAACCCGGGCAGCATGTTCATCCCCGGAGTGTTCTCCGGCGATCACAAGTAAATCCACCGATTGTCCCTCCGGTAGCGGATTGAACTCGAGGATTTTTCGCTTGTGCATGGCTTTTACTATGACCCTGAAACCTGCATCGGGTCAAGCCTGACGGTGGATATCATTGGTCTTCGAATGGCTGGTTATCAGGGGCCCCTTGATTGGGATTGTCCATGTCAGCGACAATTTTCCAAATGCGGTCGGGTTTTTCAGAGCAGGAGGTTCGTTCCGATGGCCGTTGGGAAGGATTGACTCAAGCAAGGGTTAAGCCGACATGTTGGTCTTGATTTCTCGACTGCTGGGAAGAGAACGCTGCTTCCCGAAAATGGCAAGCATATGATCGGGTGGGCCTTGTGGGGCCGAATGCGTTCGACAGCCCGGTTCGTTTGGCAATATGATATTTACTGAATCATGGCTAGAAGTGGATGCCGGTTTGAGGAGTTGCTTCCCATTGCTGAGGATGCGGTGGAGGGAGCTGTTCGGGCGCTTCCGGAAGCGTTGCGGGCTATTTCGAAGGAGGTCACCGTTTGCTATGCGGCAAGACCCGATCCCGACTTGACCGATCCTGATTGTGAAGCGGGTTGGGAAGACGATACGATGGGGCTGTTCACAGGGGGTGACCGCATGGAGGGCGATGACGCGGTCCTCGAACCGGCACGCATCAGCCTTTTCCTCGAGAATATTCTGGATGAGGCCGATGGAGATATTCGGGTATTCCGACGCGAAGTGCGCAAGACCTACCTTCATGAACTGGGCCACTACCTCGGCATGAGCGAGGAGGATTTGTATCAGCGGGGCATGGAATAGGGCGCAGGGTGGTTGTGAATTCGTCCCGATATCGCTTGTTGCGGAAGCTGGAAAATCCGTGTCTCGCCTGCAGGTTTAAAACAGACTACTGTGAAACACGAAGACGGCGATGGCTGAAGCCGCAGCCTCCGGCGAAACAGCCCATCCCCAAGCGTAGGGAAATATCCGCATCCGGTAGGGCGAGGTGTTCTCGCCGATCCGCTTTTTCCATAACCCGAACGAGTCATCTCTTCCAAAGCCCTCTTCCGGAGGGAGTGGCTTCAGCCATCCTCTTTTGACATACCCCAACAGCCGTTCAATTGTGGGCGGATGAGCGGGGGCACTCATCCCTACCCGCAACAGACCCACAATCCAAAGCAGGGTTAGGGGTAATCTCCGGGCCGGAGTTAAATTCCCCTTTTCGTGTTATCTGTGTTTTTCGTGGTCATGAATCTTTATCTATTCCAGTTCAAAATCCGGAATTGCCAGATCGGAGCGTTCACGCGTTCCGCTACGCCAAGCGCTTCCCTTCCATCGTTCCTTAGTTTGCCTAGCGCCTTCCTCCTTTGCCAAGCGTGTGGAATCTGATCGATTGCTATACGCAAAATATTCAGTCGGCTATCGACAAACGCTTGACGACTTCGTCCAGAACTGCAAAAAACACTAACGTACCATATCCCAAAACCTCACGGGCTTTCTCCGGACAAAGGACATGCCGTTCTGCCGGAAACACAGCCCCTTGTTCCTATGAACTCAAAACCTGCTCATCCATGGAAGCCAGGCTTCCGTAATCTCATCCTGCCGGCTGTTCTGTTTATGGCTTCCGCATTGGCCATAAACGCCCAAAACGCAGACGTCAGCACACAGGGTGATCTCGAGACGGCGATCGGCGCAGCCAACACCGGGACGATCTCAACCATCACCTTCTTGAACGATATCGTGCTGGGGTCCGCGCTTCCAAACCTAACCAGCCCAAATCTCACCATTCAGGGGGAGGGGTACACCCTTCGCCGGAATCCCGAAGCCTTAATGGAGTTTCGAATCCTTAACATCGTATCGGGGACGGTCATCATCAACGACCTGACCATCAGCGGCGGCCGGGCGACCATGGAGGCATGGCCGGACGGTTTTGCGGGAGGAGTGTTCAGTGGGGGCAGCCTGACAATGCACAACTGCACGTTGTCGGACAATCAGGCATGGAATGGCGGGGCGGTTCGGACAGGTGATATCGGTAGTTTCGGGCCAAGTGGTTTCTACAACTGCACGTTTATCAACAACGCGGCTGCCGAATCCGGAGGAGCAGCCTTTATCAGCGTTCTAACCACCTTCGAGAACTGCACCATTTCAGGAAATACCGCGGGTACCGGTACCGGCGGTGGCATCTACTCCAATGCTCCGCTCATCATGAGAGGTTCAACGGTATATGCGAATTCCGCATCAACTGGATATGCGGGCGGAGTGGGTTGTATGGATGGCGGTAGCTTCGAGAATTGCACGATTTCCGTGAATTCTGCACCATCCGGATTGGGCGGCGGAATCTATTGGGATCGAGAATGTGTTCTCGAAAACTGCACCGTCAACGGAAACTCCGCCAACAATGGTGGAGGGCTTGCCTCCGGGGAACTCGCCACAACGACCCTCATTGGCTGTATTGTTTCCGGAAATATCCTCACTTCAGTGGACCCTTTCGACCGCCGGGAAATCAGCCTCATGGGATTCTTTGCGAGTCAAGAACCCGAAGGGGAACAGGAGCGGTATAATGTTATCGGTCACAGCGGTCAGACTACGGACGAGGCTTTCAACTTCTCTCCGGATTCAACCGACAGAATTTGCACCTCAGACGGAAACACTCCGACTCCAATTGCAAGCATACTGGATGCGTTGGCTAACAACGGTGGGTCTACTCTGACCCGTGCGCTGGTGGCGGGCAGCCCGGCTATCGATATCGCACCCGAAGGTCCGGCCACCGACCAACGCGGATATGCCCGGCCCTACGGCTCAGCCTTCGACGCCGGGTCCGTTGAGTATGGAGCAGGGGCCACTCCTCCGGGACCCACGCCCGATCCCACTCCAACTGCCCTTCTGGAGGAATACGAGCATCATCTGGTCGCCAACACGATCAGCCCGATCCATTGTGACCTTGATCCAAATGATATTCTCGGAGCATCTCCAAGCCATACCGTATCCGCCGGAGCGCTCCCACGCCATCTCGGTATTGAAGGGGATTTCCTGGCTGGTACCTTTGGTTCGATTGGAACCTACCGCTTCTCGGTTTCGTCCACAGGTGGCCTCAACGAAGTGCGCAATCACTTCATCATTCAGGTGATTCCTCCCACCCTCACGCCCTTTATTTCCGGTGTCTGGGTCAACGATGCATACCAGCCCACCATCGTTCAACAGGAACGCACCCATGGGGATGCGGCTCTCACCGAATTGCTTAACATTCATACCACTTCAGGATCTCCGCTTCGTTTGGTCTTTGACTGGGACTACATCAAGCATTCCTACAGCTTCAAGATCATCCGGGGCAGTCTCCCGGACGGTTTGACTATGCGGGAGACTGTGGTCGACGGCTTGGCGACAGCTATCATCGAAGGCACGCCCACGACTCCCGGCGAATACGTCTTCGTGGTGTCGGTCAAGGACTGGCGCGAACGCGGCTACCAATGGATCCGTCTGGTCGTCGAGTGAGTCCAGCCTGAGGCGAGCGATTTCCTCCCTATTCGAGGCGCGTTGTTCCCCAACGCGCCTTTTTTGGGCTCCCATAGTAGCGGGAGCATCCCTGCTTGCGCCGTTGTTTCTGTACCTAGGGAGGTTTTCCATCGATAGTATAACGCCCGTTTTCGCTGCACGGAGCGTCTTCACAAAAGACGCCAGGAAAACCTAATCCGGATGTAACACATGAGGTCTTCTTTGGGATCTTTGTCACCCTCCCGTCCTTCTTCGCCGGACACCTTGCGTGAACTAAAAAGGCATCAGGCTTGATCATGAGCGTGGTCAAATGGTTTCAACCGCATACAAAATGGGGCGAGGTGTCCCAACCGAGCCGCTTTTTCCAAAACCCGAACGAGTCATCCCTTACAAAGCCCTCTTCCGGAGGGAGTGGCTTCAACCATCCTCTTTTGCCATACCCCAAACAGCCGTTCAATCGTAAGCGGATGAGCGGGGACGCTCATCCCTACCCGCAACTGCCAATTTCACGCGACCGGGTTTCCCAACACTCATGAGGCTCCCAGCGTCATAAAACACTCCCCCTCGCCTGAGATCGCCCGCAGGAGTAGGGCGAGGTGTCCTCGCCGAGCCGCTCTTCCCCCTTCGTGATTTCCGTGCCTTTCGTGGTTCATCTTTTCTCCCCGTCTTTGCATCTTTCCGCGAGAATAGATTCCTTTCTAATCTGAGATCCCGAAAGACGGAAATCTCACGATTTCCGCTACGCAAAGAACCCTCCGTCTAAATCGTTTCTTTGTGTGTTTGGCCCTTTTTCTGGTTTGCCGAGCTATCGCTGGACCACGCCGGAAGGGTCAAAAGAGGGCATTCTGCTTGATACATGAAGGCCTTCGGCTTTGCTCTGCACCACGTGCAACAAACCCTCGAAAACCGGCTGTTCGAGATTGGGTTCATATGAAAGAGCCGATGCCCGCTTGCGGAGCATCCTTCCGTCACGTTCATAGTCAGGAGACTTTGGACCGGGTCGGATGATTGTTGTTGACGGGCTCCCCTGCGTGTCAAAAATGCGAAAGATATGCTTCAGCCGTTTGCAATCTGGTCGATACTTGCCCCTTTGTATAGATTTTCGGAATGAAACGTTGGATACTCGGAGTGCTAGCATGTTTTGCGGCCGCACAGGCGTGGGCTGATGGTGCGGTGTCGCCCTATGCTTATGAGTTGACCCGCATTCCGGTGACCGAGAACTTCTCGATCCCGATTACCAATTCGATGGTAATGATGTGGGGTGTGTCGTTGGTGCTGATTGTGGTGATCCGGCTGATGGCACGAAAGGCGGCGCTTGTGCCAGGGCGCGGGCAATCCGTTGTCGAAATGATCATCGAAGGAGTTTCGGGCTTGATTGAGCCGATTGTGGGCAAGAGGCTGGTGCGCCCGACCTTTTGGTTGTTGTCCGGTTTTTTTGTGGTGATCCTGATCCACAATTGGAGCTCCCTGCTCCCCGGAGTGGGAACCTTCGGGACCATGGATGAGGATGGGCATTTCCGCTATTGGATGCGTCCGGCGAATGCGGACCTGAATACCACGCTCGCCCTTGCGGCAATTGCCCAGGTGGCCTGGTTCTACTACGTGGTCCGTTATGCGGGCTTGGGTTTCCTGCTCAAGGATTTGTTCGGGAACAAGGCCGATAAGAAGGAAGTACCGCGCCTGATCTACATTTTTCTGTTCCCGATCTTCTTCTTTGTGGGGATGATCGAAATGGTCTCGATCGCGTTCCGTCTCGTCTCGCTTTCGTTCCGGCTATTCGGGAACGTGTTTGGTGGCGAGAACCTGATTGTGAACATGATGGATATGGTTCCGTGGGTTTTGCCGGTGCCGTTTTATCTGCTCGAACTGCTCATCGGGGTGATTCAGGCGACCGTTTTCACCCTGCTGGTGTCCGTGTACATCGGGCTGATTTGCAACCATGAATCAGAGGAGGGCCATGCGCACTGAGGCGGAAGTTCGTTTCCCCACAAACCACATTTTCCGGCGGGCAAGCGCACCCACAAGAGAGTAGCGCCCATCTGCCAATCGAATCACAATAAACTAATCCAGAAACCGTATCATGATCGACCTTATCGCAACCAATCTTCCTATTCTTGCCGAAGCGGCAACTCAGGCCGTCGAGACCGTTACCCAGGTCGCCGGCGTGACTGGTGACATCGGAAAAGGCCTCACCGCCGCACTCGGATGTAGCACAGCTGCCATCGGGGTGGCCATGATCGGCACCAAGGCAGTGGAATCCGTTGGCCGCAATCCCGGAGCATCCGGTAAGGTGCTCGTCCAGAGCATCCTCGGGATGGCCCTTGCGGAAGCTATCGCGTTCTACGTTTTGTTCCTCTACTGATTCTTCCGGATTTCGTATCCGCGGGAGTCGTGGTTTAGCCTGGACTCCCGCAACCTTCTTTTTCGAGACATCCATAACGCATCCCTTGCATGAAAATCTGGTTCCAAATCGCCGCCGATACGGTCGGCACTGCCGCTGATGCTGCTTCGACGAATCCGATAACCCGCCTGCTTGTCAATTTCCATGTCGATACGGAACGTTTTGTAGCGCAGGTTCTTGCGATCCTGATTGTGTTTGTGGCCTTGTGGTTGTTCGCGTCCAAGCCCATTCTCAAGACGATGGATGAGCGCCGCAAGAAGATCTCCGATGGTCTCGAATACGCGGAGGAGATGAAACAGAAGCTGGCCGAGGCGGAGAAGCGGCAGGCCGAGATGCTGAAGGCGGCCGCCCTCGAAGCCAAGCGAATCAGCGAGGATGCGCAAGCGAAGGCCAGGGAGTTGGTTGACCGCAGCGCTGCGGAGACGGCCCGGCGAAATGAGGAAATGGTCGCCCGCACCCGCGAGGCGCTCGAATTGGAGCGCAAGCAAATGGTGGCAGAGGTGCGTGAACAGGTTTCCCGCCTGGTCGCGATCACGTCATCCAAAGTATTGCAGCGGGAGCTGAGCGCAGAGGAGAAGTCCCGGTTTACGAACGCCTCTTTGAAGGAAATCGTCCAGCAATAGACTGAAGGTCCTTTCCATGCTCAAAATCAAAGACAGACGGCAGCGCATGCTCGTGAAGCGGATGGTGGAACTTTCCCTCAAGGACGGGATTCCGGATTCCGAACGGGTATCGGCTGTGCTTTCCTCAGTTCGCAACCAGGCTCCACGCAGCCACCGGACCATCCTTAGGGCTTATCTGGCAGCTATTCGATCCCTCATACGCGAGAGCACACTGGAAGTCGTCCATGCCGGTGCGCTGGATCCGCAAGGCATCGACTCTTTCCGGAAGGGTATGGAAACGCGGATGAACCGCAACCTGATGTTGGATTCCCGCGAGGATCCATCCCTTATCGCGGGATCCCGCGTAACCATTGGCGACCATGTATGGGATGCCAGTTTGCGTGGTCTGATCGCACGTTTGATTGATTGAATCCCCCAACTGCCCCATTTTGAGTATTCGTAAGAACCCCTTTTCCATTCATCACTGATGAGCTCCATAATCGAAACCATTGAAAACGAGATCAGGAATCTCGAAACCGCAGTCCGCAAAGAGAACATCGGGCACATCATCTCGATCGCCGATGGCGTGGCCCGGATCGAAGGACTGTCGGACGTCATGTATAATGAAATGATCGAGTTTCCCGGGGGGATCATCGGTCAGGCGCTCAACCTCAACGAGGGCGAAGTCGGGAGTGTGGTTTTCGGGGACATCAGCAGCCTGAAAGAAGGCGATGAGGTCAAGACCACCGGCCGTTTGTTTTCGGTGCCGGTCGGAATGTGCCTGCTTGGGCGCGTGGTGGATGCTTTGGGGAACCCGATTGATGGCAAAGGCCCGGTCGAAGCGAAAGAGTTTTTTCCAGTCGAGAAGATCGCCCCCGGGATTATCCCGCGGCGTTCGGTGAACCAGCCGGTTCAGACGGGTATCATGTCGATTGACTCGATGATCCCGATTGGGCGTGGCCAACGTGAGCTGATCATCGGGGACCGTGCAACCGGGAAGACCACGATCGCGATTGACACGATCATCAATCAGGCCCGCATCAACGATGAGGGTATCGCCAGCGGGGACCCCGAGTTCCGTCCGCTCTATTCGATATACGTGGCCGTTGGTCAGAAGAACGCCAACGTCGCCCGCACGATCCGGACGCTGGAGCAGGCGGATGCGATGAAATACACGATCATCGTTTCGGCGCCAGCAGCCGACAATCCGGCCAATCAATACATTGCACCGTTCTCCGGTGCCGCCATGGGCGAATGGTTCATGTCGAAAGGGAAAGACGCTTTGATCGTCTACGACGACCTTTCCAAGCAAGCGGTGGCCTATCGTCAGATTTCACTCATTTTGAAACGTCCGGCTGGCCGTGAGGCTTTCCCGGGAGACGTGTTCTACCTGCATTCACGGCTGCTCGAGCGCGCGGCACGTCTCAACGAGGAAAACGGCGGGGGTTCGCTGACAGCACTTCCGATCATTGAAACCCAGGCTGGAGATATATCGGCCTACATTCCGACAAACGTGATTTCGATCACGGATGGACAGATCTTCCTCGAAACCGACTTGTTCAATCAGGGGATCCGCCCCGCGATTGCGGTGGGGCTCTCGGTGTCGCGTGTGGGAAGTTCCGCCCAAACCAAGGCCCTGAAAAAAGTGGCGGGCCAGATCAAGTTGCAGTTGGCGCAGTTCCGGGAGTTGGCGGCATTCGCACAGTTTGGATCGGATTTGGATCCCAAGACAAAGGCACAGCTCGACCGTGGAAGCCGTATTGTGGAGCTCTTCAAGCAGCCTGCACTCAAGCCCTTTTCGATGGAGGTTGAGGTGGGAATCGTCTGGGCCATGCAGAACGACTTTTTCGACGACATCCCGCTCGATCAGATCACCCGGGCTAAGCTGAGCCTCCAGGATCATCTGCAGGGCCGCGGATCATCGGTAATGGAGAGTATCAAGAAGAAGAAGGAACTCACCGACGATATCGCGACTGCACTCCGCAAGACCGTTGAGGAATGGAAGCAGACCTGGTCCAATGACTGAGTTCATTCAGGGATGATTCGCAACCGAGCTGAACAGGCATGTCCAAGATAGCCCACATCAAGCACCGTATCCGGTCCGTCAAGAACACCCGCCAGATTACCAAGGCGATGGAGCTGGTGGCGTCGTCAAAGATGAAACGGGCTCAGGATCGGGCGATCGCGGGGCGGGATTATGCGCTCCTACTGGCGCGCCTGCTGCACATCGCCACCACGCATGCGGAGATCCCGAATCATCCGCTCATGGAGAAACGCGAGGTCAAGCGCCGTGGGATACTCGTGTTGTCGACCGACAAAGGATTGTGTGGCCCGCTCAATGCCAACCTTTTCCGTGAGATTAACAAAATCAAAGGCGAGGCCGATTTTGTGTCCGTGGGGCGTAAGGCAAAGCAATACTTGAGCCGGACCGGGCGGAACCTCGTCGCGGATTTCTCGGTTTCCGATCGAGTGGCCTTTGGCGAGGTGCGACCGATCATCGAGCACATGCTGGAACAGTATCGGAGCGGGCGCATCGACACCTTGGAGGTCGTGTTTCCCCGTTTCATCAACACGCTCATCCAGAAGACCCTTACCGTCCGGGTTCTGCCGATTTTGGATCTTCAGGAGATGATCGACACGCTCGATCTCAAAAAGGACCACAAACATGTCGAGGATCTGGAGGATAACCGGGAGATCAAGTTTGAACCCAGCGCACCCGAGATCCTCGAAAAACTGCCAGACCTTTTCATCAAGGAACAGCTTTATCAGTTCATCGTCAGCGCCAAGGCCTCCGAGCACAGTGCCCGGCGGGTGGCAATGAAGAACGCTTCGGACAACGCCAGCAAGCTGGTGGATTCCCTCATCCTCAAATACAACAAGGCGCGGCAGGCCGCCATCACCCAGGAGATTGTGGAAATCTCCGCCGCTGCGGCAAGTGATTGATTCCCCGGTGTCCAGCGCTCGCACAAATCCAAACCTTTAAGCATCAAACCTTCAGCAAGACCTTCTATCATGGCAGTAACAGGCAAAATCATTCAGGTCATCGGATCCGTTGTGGACGCGGAGTTTCCGAAAGGGCAACTTCCCGGCATCTACGAGGCACTCGAGGTCTTCATCCCCGGAGAGAAAGGTGACCGCAGGCTCGTGCTCGAAGTCCAACAGCACCTTGGGGACAGTCAGGTCCGCACGGTTGCGATGTCGACGACGGAAGGACTCGTGCGTGGGCAGGATGTGAAAGCGACCGGAAAGCCAATTGCGGTTCCGGTTGGGCCGGGTGTTCTGGGCCGCATTGCCAATGTTTTGGGCGAACCGGTGGATAACCGCGGGGAGATCAAGGCGGATGCCTATTGGCCGATTCACCGCAACCCACCGGCTCTGGTGGAGCAGAGCACGGAATCCGTGATTCTCGAAACCGGGATCAAGGTCATTGACCTGATCTGTCCGTTTGTGAAGGGCGGAAAAGCGGGTGCGTTTGGTGGCGCCGGAGTTGGTAAGACGGTGGTGATCATGGAGTTGATCAACAACATCGCCAAAGCACATGGTGGATTTTCGGTATTCGCAGGGGTGGGGGAACGTTCCCGTGAAGGAAACGACCTCTACCATGAGATGTCCGAGGCCGGGGTCATCGATCAGGAGAACATCGAAAACTCCAAGGTGGCTTTGGTTTATGGCCAGATGAATGAGCCTCCCGGTGCCCGTATGCGGGTGGGACTTTCCGCGCTGACAATGGCAGAGTATTTCCGCGATGAGAAGAACCAGGACGTACTGCTTTTCATCGACAACATTTTCCGCTTTTCGCAGGCCGGTTCCGAAGTATCGGCTCTGTTGGGGCGTTCGCCATCGGCGGTGGGATATCAGCCAACCCTGAGTCAGGAAATGGGGATTCTCCAGGAGCGGATCACCTCGACCAAGAAGGGCTCGATCACCTCTTTCCAGGCGGTATATGTCCCGGCCGATGACCTTACCGACCCGGCCCCGGCGACCACCTTTGCCCACTTGGACTCGACGATCGTTCTCGAGCGCTCGATTGCGGACCTCGGGATTTACCCCGCGGTGGATCCGTTGGTTTCGGGATCGAAGGCTCTGGACCCTGCGGTGGTAGGGGAAGAGCATTTTGAAGTGGCCCGTGGCGTGCAGAAGGTTCTCCAGCGCTACAAGGACTTGCAGGATATCATCGCGATTCTCGGGATTGACGAGTTGTCGGTTGAGGATAAGCAGACGGTTTACCGGGCCCGTAAGGTGCAGCGTTTCCTTTCCCAGCCGGTGCATGTGGCCGAGGTCTTCAGCGGTATTCCCGGAGTGTATGTTCCGATCAAGGAAACCATCCGCGGATTCAAGATGATCCTCAACGGCGAGCTGGATGACATCAGCGAGAATGAGTTCTACATGAAAGGCGGCATCGATTCGGTTATCGGGTCGAAGTAAGCCGATACCCTGAAATTTGCGGAGGAATCACCCATGGGCCTTACTCTCGAAATCGTCACACCCGAAGGAACCCTGATCAATCAGGAGGCCGACAGCGTTGTGCTGCCGACCTCGATGGGGGAAACCGGGATTTTGCCCGGGCACATTCCTTTGCTGATCACGGTGCAGCGGGGTGAGTTGAGAGTGATGACGGGTGGATCGGTGGATCACATCGCGGTGGCGGATGGATTTGCACTCGTGATCGGCGACCATGTTTCGGTGCTCACCGAAGGCGCGATCGACGTGAAGGACATCGATCTCGCACAGGTTGAAGAGGCACGGAAGCGCGCGGAGATCGCGCTTGAGGAGGCCAAGAACCGTCAGATGGATCCGGTCGAGCTCGAGAAAATGGAGACCAGGGTGCAGTTCCTCATGGCGCAGAAGCTCACCAAGGAACGTAAATACTGAGGATTTTGAGCAAGCGAGGTCCGATCCTTTGCTTCGCGGACGGTCTAATTGAAACAACCGCCGCTCAATTGAACCCAAGGGTTTCGATATAGTTGCGGATCCCGTCCAGCAGCATTTGCACCGCTACTGCGGTCAGCAGCAGTCCCACCAAGGTTTCGAGGGCGTGAATGCCGCGTTTGCCGAGAATAGTGGACAGGCGCCCTCCCAAGCTCAATACCAGCGTGGACAAAGCGGATGCGACCGTTATGGCGATGACCCACTCGCCCGTGCGGTCAGGTGCATGGGACACAAGCAATAGCACGGTGGCCAGAGCGGATGGACCCGCAAATAGCGGAATCGCCAAGGGGAAGATGAAAGGTTCTCCATCCGATGACTCGCCGAAGATACCGTCGGGCCTCCTGAAAATCATGCGCAGTGCGATTATGAAGAGGATCACGCCCCCGGCGATTCCCAACGCATCATCGGTGAGCCGGAGAATGCCCATGAAGGATTGCCCGCCAAACAGAAACGCCATCAGTGCGGCGTAAGCGATCGCACATTCCCGGGCCACGACCCGCGCCCGTTTGGCGGGATCAACCTTCTCCAAAGTGGCGATAAACACCGGAACATTCCCGATGGGATCAATTACGAAAAACAGCAGAAGAATCGCGGATATCAGCGAGAGATCCATAGTGTTGAGTGAATCCGGAGAGGTGGTTCCTGACAAGTCAGCCGGTGTGATTCATGCAGTGTTAACGAGTGAGTCGTATCCCAGAGACTACAAACGTTTGAGAGTTGTCATTTGTTCGTTCGGGCGGGCTTGCAAAACGCTCATGCCATGCACATGTTTGATTCTTTGCCGCAAATGGAGGGTTGTTCCCGATTCGGTTGCGGGGAATGCATTCACAACGAACCATCATGGATTTGAAAACCAAGTATCTTGGACTGGAGCTGAAGAACCCGTTTGTGGTCGGGTCCTGTCCGCTATCCAACCGGCTGGAGAGCGTAAAACGCCTGGAGGATGCGGGAGCTTCCGCGATTGTGATGCACTCGCTTTTTGAAGAGCAGATCATCCATGAGGCGTCCATAGAAGGTTTCACGGACCACCGCTATGGAACCCTGTTGGCGAAGGATCAGGAGCTGTACCCCAAGGCGGAGGAGTTTCCGACCAACTCCGAGGAGTATCTCGGCCAGATTCAGAAGATCAAGGAATCCACCGATCTTCCCGTCATCGCATCGCTCAACGGAATCAGCGAGGGCATTTGGATCGAGTACTCGAGGCAGATCGAACAGGCGGGCGCGGATGCATTGGAGTTGAACCTCTATGTGCTGCCGACCGACAATGATGACTCCAGTCATTACATCGAAAAGCGGATGGTTGAAATTGTGGATGTGGTGAGAAACTCGGTCTCGATACCCTTATCCGTCAAGCTCTCACAGCAGTTCACCTCGTTGCCGAATTTTGCTCAACGGCTCGAATACGCCGGGGCCAATGGAATTGTTCTTTTCAATCAGCTGTTTCAGGCAGACATCGACCTTGCGCGGCGCAAGTTGATTCCGAGGCTCTATCTGACCGAGCCCCGTGACATTCTGCAGCGCTTGCGTTGGGTTTCGATTCTGTTCGGGCGCTACAAGATGGATTTGGCCCTGTCCGGTGGGGTTCACTCCGGTCAGGATGCATTCAAGGCGATCCTTTGTGGTGCACAGGTGGTTCAGTGTGTGTCCGCTATTCTGAAACATGGTGCGAAAGGATTGAAGCAGATGATTGCGGATTTCGCGGGATTGGTTGATCAGGAGGGCGTGGAGAACCTTGAGACCATTCGAGGTTCGATGGCTGGAGTCCTGCAGCCCAATCCGGAAGCCGTGGAGCGCGCACACTACCTGCGGATTTTGCAGGGATGGGCTCCCGATCCCACTGTTTGGCAGTGACCGGCAGTTTTGAAGCTGGCGATGATCCGTTCCGGTCTCCGTCTTTTCTGGATTGGCTGGAAAGTTCGGATTGGACCCCTTGGCTGATGCCCGCTGATTTGCCCAGACTGGGGGTTGATGTGTTGCGGGAGCTGTTGGATGGCGGGCAGACTTTTCATTGGCACCGTGTTTTGTCTGACCCGGCTGAGCGATGGGTCGGGTGGATATCGGATCAGGCTTTCCAAGTGGCGCTCAGTCTCGATGGAACCATAAGGGTGCGCGCATTGGGATCCGGGAATGCCACCGAATACGAGAGTAGGTTTACTCATTGGATAATCCAGGAAACTGATTTCCAGACTGAGTTGGATCGGCTTCCATGGAGAAGTGACTCCCATCTCGAGCGTTGCATTTGTGCGCTGCCGGGTTTGCGTGTGCTGCGGCAGGATCCGGCGACCGCGCTGCTCGCGTTCATCATCAGTGCCAATAAGCAGATTCCTCAGATCAAGGCCGCTCACCGCAAGTTGGCGCTCCGGTTCGGTGAGTCCGCATTCCCCGGTTTCAACAGGCCTCCAGGCTGGGATGTTTTGTCAAAACTATCGTTGGAGGATTGGAAATCCTGCGGCGTTGGTTATCGGGCGCCCTATCTGATGGAAACCGCACGACGCGTGGTTGAGGATCCCGGCATCTTTCAGCAGATGGATAAGCTGGATTATCCGTCGGCCCGCGCCAGGTTGATGGAGTTTCCAGGCGTTGGAGGAAAAGTGGCGGATTGTGTCCTCCTATATGGATGCAATCGTCAGCAAGCGTTTCCGCTGGATACATGGATTCGCAGGGTCATGACGGACCGTTACAGCTTATCAGGATGGACAGATGCCCAGATCCTCCACTTTGCATCGATCCATTTTGGTGCCGCTGCAGGCTTGGCCCAACAATACCTTTTCGCTTGGGAGCGTCGTCAGCCCAGATCGTCATAAAGGAAGTCAATTCGCCTTTTCAGGACGAAGCGGGATCCCACGATTTGTGGCTCCCCATTATCTGGCAAAATCTGGGTTTGTTTGAGCGGATCAGGGAACAGCAGGAGAATGCGTTGGTGTGGCCTCGACTTTGATCTGAAATGTAGACAGTGAGACCTCGTTTACATCGATCACATTGGCATGCGCCGGATTATCTGCCCAAGCGTAGCGAACACTGACGGGCAGCGTGACGTCTTCGTTCCAGACCCACAGGACCCCATCCTCAAAGGAGGCCGTGGCATCGTGGTATTTGCCATCCCGTCCGGCGATCGCGAATCCTTCCGGATTGCCTCCATCCCGGGTGGTGACTCCGGAGTCGGTGGACTCGAAGAGGATTCTCACGCGGTTTTCGACCCGTTCCGCGCCCGAAACGATCGGACCTCTTCCCGATAGGACTTGCTTTCCATAGACCAGCCGGAGGGCCTCATTGGCCAGACGCACACCGACATCTTTCTTGTTCTCGGGATGGATGTCATTCCATTCACCCAAGTCAAGGGTGACCGCCATTGCGGTTCCGGGGTTGCGAAGCGCACGCCGCTGGGCATCGCGAAGCATCGCCCATCCGCTTTCCTCATGGCCGGATGCCGGTTTCCCAAGAATCGGAAGCTGTGCGTAAACAAAGGGAAGTGATTCGTTTTTCCAGTGCGACCTCCAGTCGTATATGAGGGAGGTGAGGCGTTCCTGATAGAACTGGGCTTCGCTGATGTTGGATTCGCCCTGATACCATAGCACCCCTTTAACCGGATGCTTGGTCAGCGGCGCAATCATCCCGTTGAAAAGGCCGAGGGGCTTCCAGCGGACAAACTCGGTCGGCTCAATTTTGGGTGTGACGGTTCCCACTTTGTACATCCACTCTCCAGAAAGCTGATAGGATTCATTGCCGATTTCCAGCACGTAGGGTTTTTCGCTGACAAACCCGCCGATGTTACTGTCGGCTATCACTCTCACCACAATCACGTTTTTTCCCCCTTTGAGAACGCCAGCCGGAACCGAATAGCGTCTCGGGGGATACTGGTATCCGGTGTTTCCGACTTTTTGTCCGTTGATGTAGGCGTGGTCGGAGTCTACAATGGTCCCCAGTCGCAGCATGGCTGGCTGATCCTGCGCCTCATCAGGTAATACGATGTCGCGCCGGAACCACACACTTCCGAACATGTCGAGCCCATATTCATCCCAGTATGCCGGTATGGTAAAAGGCTTCCATGAAGAGTCGGGCTGGTATTCAAAGTCATACCACGGGATCGATCCGGTCAGTCCCTGGTCAGTTGAATTCAGGTTTCCATGCCATTGCTCCTGAATCCGGGTGTTTCGGGCTTCAATTTTTGAAATCAGATGAGGTTCGCGGTAGCGGATCACTTCGTTCCACTTGTCACGGTATCGTGAGACAGCGCTTTCGCTCATCCAAGCCTCAATCGGAGATCCCCCAACACTTGCATTGATAAGCCCGATGGGAACACCGGTCTGGGCGACCAGCTCGCGGGCGAAAAACCACCCAACGGCAGAAAAGCTTCTGATGGTGCCGGGTGACGCCGTGAGCCAAGCGCCCTCTGGCAATTCTGTTTGGGGTTTTTCAAAATCGTAGGCGTAGGCGATCCGGTATTCCCGTATCCGGGGATCAGCGGATGACGCGATCTCATGTGCGTAACGTTCGGCCACTCTCTGCACCGGGAGCTCCATGTTCGATTGGCCGGAGCAGATCCAGAGATCGCCAACCCAGACATCTTCCGATAGCGCCTCTCCTCCATCGGATTTCACCGAGATGGAATAGGGCCCTCCCGCATCCATGGCAGGAAATATTACGGACCACTCGCCGGTATCGGAAGCAGTGGTGTTTTGTTCCTTGTCAGCAAACAAGACTGTCACGGTGGACCCGGGATCGGCGTATCCCATGAGCGGAATATCGGCTTCACGCTGCAAAATGGCGCCGCTTCCTAGCAGGTGAGATAGGCGTGGAGCTTCCGCTGTCAATCCAGTGGCCAAGATTACCCATGCCACCATTGATCCCAAAATCATCCGTTTCATGTGTGGAATTGTTACCGCTTGTGGGCACTGGATCAACCCGAAACACGGATCGTTTGGTGGTGGATGATGGGCCCGCGACTCCTTGCCTCCGGACGGGCGATGGTGGGAAGATGGACGGGGTGCATTCGTCCCGTAGCGGAAATCGTGAGATTTCCGTCTTTCGGGATCTTGGATTGAGTAAGATGCTATCCTCGTGCTGAGCCGCAAAGAGAAGGGAAAATGAACCACGAAATGCGGGGAAAGCACGAAAGGGGAGAAGATCGGCTCGGTGAGGACACCTCGCCCTACCTTGGGTGCGGGGTTCAGAGTAGGCTGAGCGAATGCTCGCCATTCCGGGAAGTGAGCAAAAGGTCGCGAGCAAGGATGCTCCCGCTACTTTGGGATGTGCTATTGTGGGTCGGGATGAGCGTCCTCGCTCATCCGCTATGCGATTGAACGGCTGGTGGAGTATGGCAATAGAGGATGGCTGAAGCCAGCCCCTCCGGATTGGGCAGCTTCAGTCATTCGACTACGCTCATGATCAAGACCATCCAGCGAGCAAGGCGAGCCGGGTTGAATACAAAGAATTCAAGTCAACCACGTCCGCCTGCTGATCTTGCCGGAAAGGTAATGTGCTTCGGGTGTGGAAGGTGTTACGCTACTGTTGTTGAGCAGGAGTTTTTGGTGCGACCTACTATTGAAAGGTTAGGGTTGGTCCGGGGCGAGTTGGTCGAGGTGGGCTTTGAGTTCCTCAGGGCTCATGGAGTTGAGGATGGCGTCGAGCTCCGGGTCGAACGGGGTTGAGGCGAGATGGTCAGCCAGAAGCCGAACGGTGGGGAATTCGAATATGTCCCGGAGGGAGCAGGTCAGGCCGGTGGCCTGCTCGATCGCGTTGACGAGTTTGATGGCTTTGAGGCTTTGCCCTCCCAAATGGAAGAAGTTGTCGTCGATCCCGATCCGGTCCACGTGCAGGACGGATTGCCAGACGTCGATGAGTTGTCCATCAAGCAGGGTGCGCGCGGAGCTGTGGCTTGACCCCGATGACTCTAGCTTGGGGGCGGGGAGTGCCTTGCGGTCCACTTTGCCATTGGGCGTGGTCGGAAGCGCGGGAAGCCACTTGAAGAGGGACGGGACCATGTAAGCTGGAATTCTCGGAGAGAGGTGATCCCGCAGTTCCTGGATGCCGGTTTCCCGTCCGACCAGATAGGCAATGAGGCCCATGACACCAGGGGCTTCGTCAAACGCCATTACGAACGCTTTGTCGATGGATGGATGCGTGAGGAGTGCAGCCTCGATCTCGCCGGTCTCCACGCGGAATCCGCGGATTTGGACCTGATGGTCGTTCCGGCCGAGGTATTCGAGTATGCCATCCTCGTTCCATCGTCCGAGGTCGCCGGTTTTGTAGAGACGACCTCCGGCGGGCGCGAGTGGGTGCACGATGAAGCGCTCGCGGGTGAGCTCGGGGCGGTTGAGGTAGCCCAGGCTCACTCCGGTCCCTCCGACATAGAGTTCGCCGGGGACCCCGATCGGGAGCATGCGGTGGTCGGAATCCAGCACCCACACCTGTGTCTCCGGAAGCGGTTTGCCAATGAGGCTCAAGCCGGTTGATCCCTGGATTTCATCCATCGAAAGCGGATGATAGGTCACGTGAACCGTGGTCTCGGTGATCCCATACATGTTGATGAGGGACACCTGATCGAGGGGATAGCGGGCGACCCAGTCCTTGAGGTGGCGGGGTTCGAGGCGGTCACCACCAAAGATCACATACCGGAGCGAAGCCCCGGCGGGTAGATTCTCCTTTCGCTGCAGGAGGTTTTCGGAGAAGGCGTAGAAGGCGGCCGGAGTTTGGTTGAGGACCGTTACGTGCTCACGCAACACGAGATCCACGAATTCCGGAATATTCTGAACGGTTTCGTAGGGTGCGATGGTGGTCCGTCCCCCGAAGAGCAGAGCGCCGTAGAGCTCCCAAACCGAAAAGTCGAAGCAGAAGGAGTGTGCGATGACCCACGCGTCATCCGGGCCGAATGTGAAGTCGAAGCGTTCGTTTTTCAGGAGCCGGACCACATTGCGGTGGGATATCAGGCAACCCTTCGGGGTTCCGGTCGATCCGGAGGTGTAGATCACGTATAGTCCGTCGTCCGGTCCCTGGATGCGATCCGGGTTTTGATCGTCTGTTGATGGATCCACGGTTGAAAGGATGATGGTGTCCGGGCCATCGTAGGGATAGGGAAAGTCCTGGTCGCAGATGACGCTACGGATACCAGCGTCCTCCACCATGAAGCGGATGCGCTGCTCCGGATAGCGGGGATCGAGCGGAACATAGATACCGCCGCACTTCTGAATCGCGAGCATCGCAATAACCGTGCGTTCATCGCGCGGGAGCCAGATTCCGACGAAGTCTCCTTTCCGTATGCCTTTGTCGATGAGGTGGTGTGCCAGCTGGTTGGCGTTGGTGTTCAACTCCGCGTAGGTGAGCTGACGATCGCCACGCTTCAATGCGATGCGATCCGAGTGGACCCGTACGCTGTCCTCGAAAAGGTCGGTGATAGTGGCCGTATCGGGATAGCGGGCAGAGCGGTCGTTCCACTGGCGGAGTGTCTCCAGATCCTGAGCGCCGACCCATTCGATGGTGTTCACCGGAGAAGACGGGGCACGTGTCGCTTCCGCGAGGATCCGGAGATACTGTTGGCTGAGGCGGTCGATGAAGGACGGCGTGAAGGCGCTAGCGTTGAAGGTGAACTTCAGGGAGAGGGTGTCCGTCGGAACCGCGATCAGGTTGAAGTCGTAGTGGGTGCGTTCGAATCCGCCGATGTCCGATATTGCAAGCAATCTGCCGGACCCGGTGGCATCCTCTCTCCGGAGCGTATCTTGAATCGGGTAGTTTTCGAAGACAAAGAGGTGATCAAAAATAGCGCTCAGGTGGGGACAAGCCTCGTGTATCTCGGCGAGCGGCAGGTGTTCGTGATCCCTCCGCTGGATACTTTGGCTGTGGATTTGCCGGACAATCTGATCGATGCCTGCTCCGGGCTGAACTTGGATGCGGACCGGAACCGCATTGATGAAGAGCCCGACCATTCGTTCGACATCTGGAATCGACTCTGGACGTCCTGATACGATCAGCCCAAATGTCACGTCGTCGAGTTGGTTGATGCGGGAGAGCAGCAATGCCCATGCCGCCTGAAGCAGAATACCGGGTGTGGTTTGAAGGGAGGCAGCCAGAGAGCGGCAAGTCTCCCATGTAGCCCCGTCGAGGTGGACGACATGCTCGCGGTAGTCGTAATCCGAAGCGACCTGGGGGCGGGCTGAACGGGGGATCGTGGTGAGCTTCTCAAATCCGGACAGCCGTTGTTCCCAGTAAGCTTTGCTGTTGGTGCGATCCGCCTGCTCCAGCCATTCCACGTAATTGCGGTAATCTGCCGGCTGTGGCAGTGTGGGGTCGGAGTGGTGAACCGATGATTCGTAAAGCTGATTCCAGTCGTCCCATAGGATGCCGACACACCATCCATCCATGAGGATGTGATGGTGACTCCATACCACGTGGGTCGTCTCATCCTCGAGCCGGAATGCCTGGATCCGCATCAGGGGCCCATGTGCCAGGTCAAAGGGAATGCCGCGATCCGCGGTTTCAAAGGCCTGAACCGATTTGGTCTGTTCGGCGCGGGAAAGGTGTCGCAGGTCCGATAGCGTCACCGGGACGGGACGCTCGCGGAACACCACCTGAGCCGGTCGAGGTAGAGCCTTGTGAATGAACACCGAACGCAATACCGGGTGGCGGGCGACCAGGCCTTGCCATGCATGGGAGAATGCTTCCGGATCGAGCGTGCCTTTAAGGGTGAAGGTCATCTGCTCGAAGTAGGCTTCGGACTCGGGATGGCGCATGTTTTCGAAGAGAAGACCCTCCTGCATCGCGCTGAGGGAGTAGACGTCCTCGATATCCGAAGGAATCCATCCCTGGGACTCAAGGATCGCGTTCCAATCGGTGAGCCGGATTCCGGATGCGGCAAAATCGGAAGGGGTGTGCTCGGTAGCCCGTTTGCGGCAGAAGCGCAGGAGCTGCATGAGCGCTTCCTCGAAGGTCGCGAGGAGCGCCTCAATGTTGTGTGCGTCGAATCGGGTGGAATCGTATTCGGCATGCCAGTGCTGGCGTCCCCCGATTTCGTATCCATAGATGGCAAGTGCCGAAAGCGGCTTTTGCCTGGGTGAACGGTCGAAAGGCGGTCGGTCGGCTGCGATGGTGAAACGTTCGCTCCGGGCCCCGGAGTCCATGATCCCGAGGTAATTGAAGCTGATCTCGGGATAGACCGTATCCGCGAATTGTTCCGGGTGGATGATCTCCCGAAGCCTGGTGAATGAACGGCCTTCGTCGGGGAGCGTTCGAAGGGTTTCCTTCGTGTCGCGCATCAGGTCATCGAGTCGATCGGAGTCGACAGGTTCAAAGCGAACCGGCCAGAGATGGGTGAACCATCCGACCGTGCGGGACAGGTCGCATCCGGAGCCGGTGGTGTCCCTGCCATGGCCTTCCATTTCGACCAGCAATGCTTCTGCCGGGTTCCATGCACGCCAGGCCAGTCGGAGGGCGGCGAGCATCAATTCCTGCGGTCGGGCGTGGAACGCGCGGATCGCCTCGGTGATCGATTGGTTTTGGATTGTTGGTGAGAAGACGCTCTCGGTGTGATGGATCGCGCTTTGGTCGGTTGCACGCGCCTCCGGATGGCCGGGCAGGTGAGGAAGCGGCGCAGAAAGCATGGATTTCCAGACCTGAAGGGCACGATCAGAATTCTGTGGAGTCTGGGCAATATTCGAAATCGTGGCCCAGCGCAGGAAGCTGCATGACGATGGGAGCTTGGCTGTGCCGCCGGATGTGATCGCGTCGTAGGCCGATGACAGGTCCTCGATGAGAATTTTCCAGGAATAGGCATCGACCGCCAGGTGATGAGCGGTCAGCAGGAGCCGGTCTCCCGCATCCAGACGGACGAGCAACGCCCGCCACATTGGCCCGCTCCGGAGGTTCAGTTTTTCCTGAATGGCCCGGATATGGTCGATGAGCGTGGCCGCGGCATCGTCTGATCCCCTGAGATCAAGGATTTCGAGGGGATCGGCAACCGATGGTTCGATCCACTGTTGATCTCCGTCCACCCGTAAGCGTAGGGCATGGTGGTGCCGTGCGAGTTCGCGCAGGCTTCGGGAGAGGGTTTTGGGTTCCAGCGGGATGGTTGAATCGACCCAGACCGATTGGTTGAAGTGGTCGCGATCGATGGTGACCTCCCGGAAAAACCATTGCTGGATGCCGGTCAGCGGAGCGCTGGGAGGTTCATCCTGCTGATCGGGGGCAACCGGTGCGGTTCCGGACAAATGCTTGGCAAGGGTTTCGATGGTCGGGTAGCGGAAGAGCAACTTCATGTCCATCTTCCATCCGAGTGTCTGCAGGCGGGAGGCGATCTGGATCCCTTTAATGGAATCTCCGCCGACCCTGAAGTAATCATCGTCGACCGAGAGTGGGCTCACTTTGAGCACCTCCGACCAAACCTTGTGCAGCGCTTTCTCTTCTTCCGTTTGCGGCGGGCGGATTTCGCGAAGCCCGGTGTCTGCATCGACATCGGGGAGGGCGTGGCGGTCGATTTTCCCATTCGGGGTGAGCGGAATCGAGTCGATAACCGCGATGCCCGACGGGATCATGTAGTAGGGCAAGCTTGCCGCCAAGTGCGTGCGGATGCCCCCCAACTCAGGCTGTTGTCCACAAACGTAGGCGATCAGGCGCTTGGAGGAGCCTTCGCCTTTTGCGAGAACGCAGGCTTGTGCGATGCCGGGGTATTGCAGGATTCGGTTCGTGATCTCGTCGAGCTCGATGCGGTATCCCCGGATCTTCACCTGATGATCCAGTCTCCCGAGGCATTCGATGGTGCCGTCGGGTAACCAGCGCCCCATGTCTCCGGTATGGTAGAGGCGGGAAGCGGGATTCTCCGGGTCGTAGATG
>JAPXRV010000033.1:0-31961 GCA_033813415.1 Opitutales bacterium
CCCCCCTATGTCAGGAAAGTTGTCGCCTGAACTGAAAAAGACTTAAAGATTGGAACCGAGGGCAGGACAGGGCCGCGACCGGGAGGGCTTCCCGGGAAGCCCTCCCGGTCATGAAGATCCCGATTGAGTCATAACCAACAACACCAAGGGGGTGGAAGAATGCGACAATGAAAAGGATACCAAGAGAACGCAAAGAAGCGATACTTGCAAAGCTGGCTGGGCCGGATCGCATGAGTGTGGAAGAGCTGGCCAAACAGGAAGGGATCAGCGTGGTGACGTTGTATGCATGGCGCAAGCAAGCCCGGCAGGAAGGGCGTCTCATGCCCGACCATGATGACTCTCCGCAGGGATGGAGTTCGAGAATGGTTATCATTCAAGCTGATAGAGTATTGGAACATACAGCGGGCGGTTCCGGGTTGATAAATGATACCATAGGCATGACCAGACAAGTCATCGAAATAGGGTGATATCAGATTGGGAGGGAGTGTTGGGATACGGGCGAAGATTTGAGGCTTGTCAGACGAGGAGGTGGTTCGGTAGATTAACGCTGTTTCTACTATGCCTGATGCATCCCATGTCACTGGGAGATCCAAAAAATACGTAAAAAATTGGATTGCCCCCTCCCTTGGTCGATTTCACTTGCAAGTCACACTTGAACGGGTGGGTGCATATGTTCACGCTGTCGAGGCGCCAATGGAGCCTGTCATCGTCAGTGTTTTTCGGATGTTCTATACGGATATAAGGAAATGTGTGCTAGATTCTTTGACTGCATAAACGGAGGAAATATGAAGAACCTCACTTTGTTGATCGCTATTCTGCTGTTTGCTCAACTGGTCAATTCTGCTTTGCCTGTCAAGGTAGAGGCTGAGGTTGTTGACGGTTTTTTCAATCCCAACGTAAATGGCGAAGTGTTCACTACTGCTGTCCAATCCACAGGAAATATCCTGGTTGGCGGTAGTTTTTCCGCCATCAGCAGCACAACTCGCAGCCGCATTGGCCGGCTAAACCCGGATGGATCTCTGGACCATACGTTCGATCCGGGGGCAAACGGTGCAGTCCGTGCCATTGTGGTGCAACCGAATGATAAAATCCTGGTTGGCGGGGATTTTACGAGTTTCGCTGGAGTCAACAAATACTGCCTAGCCCGACTGCATGCCGATGGCACATTGGATACCTCATTTACGGTTCGGGTGGATGGAAGTGTTCACGCGATTGCCTTACAGGAGGATGGCAAAATCATTATAGGCGGGGATTTCAACGGAATACTTGTAAATTCTTTATTAACCTCCCGAAACAAGATTGCCCGCTTGAATGCCAATGGTACGCTGGATACGAGTTTTGATCCCGGTGCCCCCGGAGGTGTGAGAGCGCTAACCGTTCAGAAAAATGGAAAAATCCTGGTCGGTGGAGATCTCACCAACTTGGCGGGCGTTGCCTGCGATCGTATTGGGCGGTTAAATGCCGATGGCACACGGGATGCAACCTTTACAGCCAGCACAAACAGCACCGTTAATACCATTGCTGTGCAAGCGGATGGTCGCATCCTGATAGGCGGAGTTTTCTCATCAGTGAACGGCGTATTCCCCCGTGGAGGGATTGCCAGGCTTAATTCCAACGGCAGCCTGGATCCAACCGTTGCCCCCACTTTAGGTAGAAATCATGTCAATACGATCGCCATCCAACCCGATGGAAAAATCCTGTTTGGTGGCTGGTTTTCGACCGTCAACGATCAGGCTCGGACTTTGGTCGCCCGTTTGGATTTTGACGGCAGTCTCGAGGCAGGCTTTGCGCCAGCATTGGGAGCGTCCGATAAATGGGTGAACACCCTCACCGTCCAACCGGATGGGAGAATTCTGGTCGGTGGGACATTCACATCCTTAGGCGGGAGTGTCTGCAACCGCTTGACGCGCTTTTTTCCAGATGGCTCGAGAGAGTTATTCTTCCCGCCTGCTTTGGATTACAAGGTAAGCGCCATTTCCATGCACTCCAACGGTGGCATTATGATAGGCGGAGATTTCGCTGCCGTCGGTAGTGTCAGCCATCAAGGCATTGCCCGTATTCGCGAAAACGGCGTGCCCGATCATGCATTCACAGCATTTGTTGCCTCCCCCGGATATGTGTTTGCCATTGCTGTTCAAACAGACGGAAAAATCCTGGTGGCCGGTGATTTTTCCAATATGAACTATGAGTCCCGGTCCAATATCGGGCGCCTGAATGCAGATGGCTTACTCGACAGCGCCTTTTCCAGCAATGTCAACGGTCCAGTGTATACTGTTGCCCAGCAACCGGATGGGAAAATCCTCATCGGAGGGGATTTTACCCAGGTGGATGGCGCCAACCGCAGTTATCTTGCCCGCCTGAATACAGATGGTTCACGGGATGATACTTTCGTCCCGCCTGAGGTGGGGGGTGCTGTGCGGGCCATTGGCCTCCAATCCACCGGCCAAGTATTGATTGGTGGGGATTTTACCTACGTCGCATCATCCGTGCGTTACTCTCTTGCCAGGCTGAATCCAACGGGCACTTTGGATAGCGAGTTTGTCGCCAATGCCAGCCACACTGTCCGCAGTATCGTGGTGCAGCCCGATGATAAAATCCTCGTGGCTGGAGATTTTACATCTTTGCACGGGCAGGCCATCAATCGCATTGGCAGGTTGAACGCTAACGGCACTCGTGACACCTCCTTCATCACAGGCCCGTCGGCCGGAGCCAATGACACGATCAATACCATGGCGCTCCAGGCAGATGGCAAGATCCTGGTGGGTGGCGCTTTCACCCAGTTGCATAATGTGGCCTGCAGACGGATTGGCAGGTTGCATGATAATGGCACCACGGACACAAATTTCCTCCCTGACGAAACTAATGATTCTGTATTGGCACTGGCCCTCCAATCCGATGGCAAATTACTAGCCGGGGGGAGGTTCACCATCCTGAATGGATCATCCACCCCCTTCCTGGGGCGCATAGACACTGATGAATCCGCCTATCAGGAAATCGACGTCGACTCCAGTGGTACCGAGATCTTGTGGACCATTCGTGGACCTATGCCGGATTTCTCTCATGTGACCTTTGAAACCTCAACCAATGGCGTAATCTACAGCCCGCGGGGCAACGCAACACGGATCTCTGGCGGATGGCTGATTGATCGCCTGAATCTGCCCAAGGATCAGAATATCTTTGTCAGGGCCCGGGGTTTTTATGGAAGTGGTTCTGGTTCGATTTGTGAATCGGTGAAGCTCTCGTTCCTAACGGACCAATCCAACACCGACCCTGTCCTTCGCAGTATCGGCAACAAGAGCATTGCAGCAGGGAGCACCCTGATTATCACCGTCCAGGCCGATGATGCCGACGGGAATGTCCTGCAATACTCAGCCACCGGAGCGCCCTGAAAGCCGCAACCTGACCACAAACTCTAGATAGACCCGGCTCGAAAAGTATAGAGAGAATGCTTATCATCCAAGAGAATGCTTATCATCCAGGCTGATAGATAAGAAAAGAGTTTAAATGGGAAAGGGAAGGGAGTAATGGTGGATAGTATGGAGAAGGCAAAGATGAGGAATAGGCCGCGTCGAGCGATGGTTCGTGGGATGGATGGCGTATATCACTTGTTGAGTCGGACGAGTTGTCGTCAGTATTTGTTCGGGGACGAGGAGAAGGAGATGTTTGTGCGGCTGATGAGGCGGCAGGCGGAGTTTTGCGGTGTGGATGTCCTCTCGTATTGTGTGATGAGCAACCATTTCCACATTTTGGCGCGGGTGCGGTATGAACCGGAGTTATCGGATGCTGAGCTGTTGAGACGCCACCGTATCCTGTATGGAGGGGATCATCTGGGGCCGCGTGCGATTGCGCCGGACGTGCTTGGCGAGGTGTTTGAGCAAGGGGGAGAAGAGGCACAGGAATGGCGGGAGCGTTTGCGTGCTCGCATGGGGGATGTGTCGGTGTTCATGCGTGAGTTGAAGCAGCGGTTCGGGATCTGGTATAATCATCGGCACCGCAATACGGGGAGTATCTGGTCGGACCGCTTCAAGAGTCTGATTGTGGAGCCGAGCCTTGAGGCGATGGCGAAGGTGGCGGCCTATATCGACCTCAATCCAGTACGGGCTGAGTTGGTGGAGGATCCGGCGGAGTATCGCTTCTGCGGCTATGCGGCGGCTATGGGAGGCCAGAAGGAGGCCAGGGATGGCTACCAGCAGATCTACTTTGGAAGGGAATGGAAGGAGATAATCCGATCTTACCGGATCTGCCTCTTCGGAAAAGGCTACTACAGCAAGGGAGTGGTTGGGAGAGACCGCGGGAGGGTGAGTGCGGAACGCTTGGAGCAGGTCATGAAGAGCGGAGGCAAGCTTGAGATGGCAGAGGCGCTACGGTGCCGTGTTAGGTATTTCACGGATGGTATGGCCTTGGGCAGTGCGGCGTTTCTCAAACAACTCCAAGCCGACTACGGGGAGTGGTTCCCGGAACAACGCAAGACATGTTCGGCCAAAATGAAAGGGGCGGACTGGGGTGAGCTGCGTGTGATCCGTAACCTCAGGGTCTCTCCACTCGCGTGAATTGGTCTTGAGGAATCGAGAAGAGGGGAAATGTCGAATCTGTGTGTCGAACCCCGATGAGACAAACTGGATAACTATACTACGCCATTTTTCAGGTTCAAATGATTCTGCGCTGCCATGTGGTGGCAAAATCTGGGTATTCTTAGATGGACATACGGATCACGATGCACGGGCGTCGAATCCGTCCTAGGGAGTATCATGTGATCAATCGATGGAACTATATCGCTCATGGGTCCTTGGGACGGATGGAACTGGGGCGGATTTCTGAAATGTATTCGAAAATGGGCTGGTCCAAGTGTCGATTTGTTGTTCGAATCAAGGGATGAAGAGGATACCGTATGTGTCGAAATTGTGCTTGGTTGCCGCCAGTCTGGTGTTGGGCTCAGGGCTGCTAGCTGCTGAGGGAGAAGTAATGCCGGTTGTGGCTACTTGCAGCGGGGAGATCTCCGGGTATTTGGAAGATGGGATCTATACTTTCAAAGGGGTTCCATACGCAAAGGCTGAGCGGTTCATGCCGCCGACAGAACCCGGGAAGTGGGAGGGCGTGCTCGAATGCAGGGAATATGGGCCGATTGCAATGCAAGTGAACAGCTGGTCCAAGGAGTCGGACATGGACGAACGGGACTTGTTCAGTGTGAACATCTGGACGCCGGGTGTGAATGACGGAGTGAAGCGACCGGTTATGGTCTGGCTGCATGGTGGAGGATTTAGCGTCGGATCCGGGAGCGATCCGATAACCGATGGAAAATTGTTGGCGGAGAAGGGAGATGTGGTGGTCGTTTCGGTCAATCATCGGCTCAACATAATGGGATTCCTTGATCTATCCGCAGTCGATGAAAAATACGCCCGATCAGCGAACGTCGGAATGTTGGATGTTGTGGAAGCCCTGAGGTGGGTAGCGAGGAACATTGAAAACTTTGGAGGAGACTCTGGAAATGTCACGATTCTCGGTGAATCAGGTGGCGGCGGGAAGGTCGGAACCCTGATGTGCATGCCCGGTGCCAAAGGATTGTTTCACAAGGCGATCATTCAAAGTGGAACCTTGGTGAATGTGATGACCAAGGAGAAGTCGCGTGAGGTGGGCCTCGCTTTGCTGGATGTTCTCGGGATTTCCAAAGAGGATGTGCATAAACTGGAAGGGATTCCCTATCGGGATCTAGTCGCAGCGGGCGAGGCTGCATTGGAACGGACGGTTGGTCGCCGGACGCCGGGAACCCGCACGATGTTCGGGTTCGGTCCTGTTCCCGATGGGATCGATTTGTTGCAGCAACCCTTTACTCCCGGCTTTGCGGGTATCAGCGAAGACGTTCCTTTGATGATCGGAACCACCTTCAACGAACTGATGAAAACCTGCTACGGCGAGAAGGACCTTACCTTTGATGGGGCTAGGGAAAGACTCGAGGTTCAGTATGGGGAACAGACAGAGGCGTTCATTGCGCTGTTCAAAGCGGCATATCCTGACTGCTCTCCGCAGGATTTGCTTTCGATTGATACGATGTTTCGCCCTGTTACCATTCAGGTTGCAGATGCTGCATCCAGAAGAGCCGCTCCCGTCTACTCCTATATGCTCACATGGAAGAGTCCGGTTGATGACGGCACGAAAGGGTCCTTTCATGGTCTGGATATCCCGCTGGCATTCTCGAATATCGAGCTGGGGAAGCACTGGACGGGTGATTCCGATGAAGCCCATGCGCTCGCGGACATAATGAGTTCAGCCTGGCTGAATTTCGCGCGATCCGGTAACCCCAACGTCGCTGACAAGCTGCCGCTTTGGGATGCCTATACGAGGGAAAACGGAGCAACCATGATATTCGATTCCGCTAGCAGGATCGTGAAGCATCATGATCGTGAGCTGATGGAGCTTGTGTTGTCGGTGCGGAAAGAATAGGGCTTGTGGACTTCTCGGGTTAGGAAATGGGTCAGTCCGAAAGCCTGATCCTGTTTCGAGCCCTCAATATTACCGGGGGCTATCTTGACACTCTGGTCCCTCCCATTCCACGCCTCAGCGTTTCCAGCAGACCGTGAAGGTTGTGCCTTTGCCAACCCGGCTCTCCACTGTGATACGGGCATCGTGTGCGTCGGCGATTTTTCGTGCAATTGCCAGTCCCAGTCCCGAACCGCCGGTACCATGTGAGCGGGCTTGATCGACGCGATAAAAACGGTTGAAAAGGTGTGGGAGAGCGTGCTCCGGAATCCCGATGCCAGTGTCGCGCACGGTCACATTGGCCTCATTCTCAGACGCCTCCAATGCCAGATCCACGTCTCCACCAGGTGGTGTGTATTGGATTGCGTTGGTGACCAGATTGATCAGGAGCCGCATGATGAGACCGGTATCGCCAGCGATTTCTACGGGGTCAAGCGTTTGCAGATTCAGAGTAATCTGTTTCTTCTTGGCCAAGGTCGACGTGATTTCATAGATTTCCAGCAATACTCCGTCCAATGCGACACGGTCTCTCATGACTGAGAGGGTGCGGGCATCCAGGCGGGCCAGAAACAGGAGATCCTCGACAATATGACTGAGTTTGTCGGTGTTTTCGAGAACGCTTGCGAGAATCGAGCGGTATTCCTGCGGCGATCGATCTTTTCGAAGCGCCACTTCCACCTCGCCTTTGAGCGCGGTCAATGGAGTCTTCAACTCATGCGCCACGTCGCCGGAAAACTGCTGGACGTGCTGAAAAGAGCAATCCAGACGCTCGATCATTTCATTAAAAGTGTCAGCCAATTCGCCGATTTCATCCCGGCTATTTACTGCTTCAATGCGATGCGAGAGATCCTCTGCCGTGATGTTCCGGGCAGATTTTACCAAGGTGTGAATCGGAGCAAACGCCCGCTTCATGAACACATATCCGAACAATGGGGTGAAGAGTAGCAAAATGAAGAATGTGACAGAAAATACATGACCAGGGTCTTGAAATGTCTGATGCAGTGATGAGGGCGCGGTTTTGGGATCGATCACCGTAGCGAATTGCAGGATGGCAGCTGGACATCCAGCCGGTTGGATTCTCCGCGTCAGAACTCTGAATTTGATGTGAAATGGCTGCAGAATGGCCGTTTCAATGAACTGCGTGTCTGCCTCACGACCCTGATGCGTGATATCAGGTAGAGCGAGTGTGGCGGTGGGAAACGATGATGCACTTGCCAGAAGTAATGGGCTGTGGGCGTCTGACTCGGGAGCCTTGAATAACTGCGCAAAGACCAGATCGAAGGGAAACGCGTTATGAAGAAGGGCTTCAAAACGTTCCTGGAAAGCCTCGCCCTGTGCCTCCGGAGCGCATGCGGAAATCTGTGTTTCGATCAGCGCTGAGCTCTCGAGTAAACGTTTGTCGAGGATACGCAGGGTGTGTCGCAGAAAAAAGAGCTCCGACACCCCGGACGCTATGACAAACAGCAGCAGCAATGAGGCTATAAACCATAAGGTGAATTTTGCACGAACCGATCGAATCATACCATCTGCGTCATGACGCTTTGGATTTTATCATGTGGCGTTACGAGTGCGAGGATCAGGCATCGTTATCTTTCATCACGTAACCAGTGCCGCGGATGGTGTGAATCAGCTTGTTGTCGAAGCCCGAGTCGATTTTGGATCGCAGGTGATGGATGTACACATTGACGACATTCGTTCGGGGATCGTAATTCATGTCCCATACATGTTCAACAATCCGGGTTTCTGAGAGGACCCGGCCAGGGTTGCGCAGGAAGTATTCCAATAGAGCATATTCCTTACCGGTCAGGGCGATCTCCTGTCCGCCGCGGGTGACGATACGTGTGGCGGGATTCATTTCGAGATCAGCGATTTTTAAAAGCGGTTCCTTATACGTTTGAGAACGACGCAGCAGCGCCCGAATTCTGGCCAGAAACTCGCCAAAGGCGAAGGGTTTGCCGATATAGTCATCCGCTCCGACTTCCAGTCCGGTGATTTTGTCGTCTACGGTATCTTTGGCAGTGAGCATGATGATGGGGATCACAATGCCTTTGGCGCGCAATTCCCTGCAAATCGATAGACCGTCTTTGCCTGGTAGCATGATGTCCAGGATGATCAGATCGTAGTCATTTTCGGCAGCCCAAAAAGCACCATCGTCGCCGTTCGGGAACACATCCACAGCATACTGTTCCTCGACCAATCCCTTTTTAATAAAGCCGGCTACTTTTGCATCGTCCTCAACAACCAGAATCCGCATGAATTGACATTTCCTTTCTGGAGGGAACCATTGGGTCTGAGCTGGACTTAATTGAGACATCAGGATTTCCCGGAATAGACATTTTGGCAAGAAGAATCGGGATTCTCAGGCTGCGGAAATATGCTGGAAGAGGACCAGAAATGGAAGGTGGGCGGATTCCTCTTATAATCATCTTTTGAGTGTACTATGAGCGATGAGCGGACAGTATAGGCAACCTTGCGAGGAGTTCCAACCTTCGCAAGGTAGTGTGGAGTCTCGCAGAATCAATACATCGGGACGGGAAGATCATCGTATTTGGTGATGTGGGGATCTCTGATTTCCACTACTCTCTGCTGTGCGAGGTCGACGACAGCTTCGACCACGGGGATGCGTTTCTCGGTCTGCATCAGAATCTTGTTTGCCGACACAGGTTTGGTTGTTCGCAGGACCGCGCTGGTAAACACCACCCGGAATCGGTCTGTGTTGAAATTGCGGGGGAAGTGGTGACCATCGTTGCCATCGACCGGGTTCATCGGAATCTCTGACACGTGCCATTCGGCCGGAAGGATGTAGTTGAGGAAAGCAGAGTCCTTGAAGCTGTTCAATCGTGCCTGTACATCGGGCGATGCCACAGCAATTTCCACGATTTGGTCTATCCGTGGCTGTGTGATCTTGCTGATCGAAATGTAAGCAGAGTTACCGGCATAAGTGGAGTATAGGCTATTCAGTGAGAGCACGTTCAGTGCTGCGGCAATACCAAGTGACAGCCCAAGAGCCGCGATATACAACGCAAACATCGCCAGACAGCGTTGGAGCCCGGATTCCGGCATTGCCGGTAGCCTGTCAACTCCAGGTAGGCGGAAGGGTAGAAACATGTGGGTGCGAGACTTGTATTCCAGATATGGCTGGCCGAACTTTTGCTCACATTCGCGCTCCTCCAGACGGGCGAGAAGATAGTAGGCAAACAGCAATGTCACAAACGCTGCCAGCACAATGTAGCGGGGCCACAAGAGTAATAGCCCGAGGCTGCACACGGCAAACGATGCATATTGCGGATGCCGGATGATATTATAGATGCCGCCCGTGACAGCGCCTTTGCGGGTCAACTTGTGGTAATACACTTGCGCCGCGCCCACACAAAATGCGATGAATCCGGAAATCGCCAGAATTGATCCGACCACATTGTGGGAATTGACGATGGGCGATGCGGTTTCAATGACAATGTGCGGCAGGAAAATCTGACTCAGCCACGCCAGGGCAGGTGTGCTGTTCAGGAATTCAAGACCAGGGCGGTAGACTGCGTAGAAATACACGGCAAATGGGCTGGCCATGTAAAAAAACTCGAACGCGATCAGAACATAGAAGGCCAGAGCGGCCCAGAAGGTGCGTTTGGTTAAGGTGTCTTTATGGTGCATGGTTGTGGTGGCTGTATTCATTTGTGTATGGGTATCGATCATCATCTTTTCCATACGTGTTGCAGGATAGTCGATTATCCTCAATCGCGGCATGGGGATGCTTTGGTTTGGTTTTGCAGATGATCAGTTGTCATTGCACCACGGTACACGACATCCATTAACCGAACATGAATAGGCGATTAATATGCGTTAATCTAAGGGGTATCTGAATACTATGCAGAATGACTCCCGCTCACGCTGTCGTGAGGTCCAAATAGTAGAAGGAATGGGTTGAGCGGAGAATGGGAGTTGTATTGACGTAAGGAGTTGTGTTCCCAAATGGATTGGGCGATATCCAATGTCTTAGGGTATTATTGGCGAGGAAGCATGACAGAATCGGTAGCAGACAAATTGATATTCGCCGGTGTGAAACTGGTGATCCTGATCCTGGTGATGCTTCTTGGCGTCGGTGGGGAGTGGTTGCTGCACAAGGTCCGAAAGGAAAACCCGTTAGCTCTTCCGCATTATCGGAAGGGGGTTCTGTTCACGCTGGGGAGACAATCGGACGATAGCCTCAGGATGCTTTTTGGTTTGAGGAATTTCATGGTTGTTGCGATTTGGCTGTGTGCCATCGCGGTCCTGTTGATCAATTTTTTCGGGGATCGGGACTTTCGGGAGTTTCTCGATGGGCTCGGAGTGGTGGTCCTCGCGATGTTTGTCTCATTCACCATGACGTATCTCGTCCGATTCATTGCGAATGCAGGGTACTATTTTGGGGAGGAGAGAATGTATGTTGTGCGTTTCACAGCCCGCGGGTATTCGTATGCAGCAATTGCGCGAGCCGCGCAACAGAAGCCGATCGTTTTCAAGCGAGGATGCCTTCGGATTCCCTTGCCAGACGGGGGGACATTAGGCATCGCCGAAACGGATATCCGGGCCAATCCCAAAGAATACAATCTGCTCCGCCTGTATCTTGCGGATCAACATGGGATATGGTTACCAAATGTTTGATCTGGAGGCATATTCCGATGCGTTATTCCATGTGATGCTTCCGGATGTGATGGCTTGAGCGTCGTCTGTGATTGTTTGGATTGAAGATGATTGTTTTCTCCCAAAGGCATGGAGAGGCAGTTCCGTAATCAAAGACTGTAAATGGTGTGGGTAGGGCCGGTGATTCCTTTCGAAGGGAAAGCCTGTCGCTGGGAAACTGATGCAAAAATCAAGATTCAGTGGCGTTTTGGAGGAAATGTGGTAAGCATGATTCCATGCATGACCAAGATTTCCTTTTTGAATTGCTGAGCACCCCAAGTCCAACCGGAGGCGAACAGCCTGGGCAGGTTGTTTGGGCCCGTCGCATCGGCGGCGATTCGGACCGGGTGGAGAAGGATGCTTATGGCAATACCTGGGCTACAATCGATGGATCATCGAAAGATGGGCCAAGACTGATGCTGGAGGCGCATGCGGATGAGATCGGATTCATGGTGCGCTACGTGAGTGACGATGGCTTTTTGTATCTGACGCCTGTTGGAGGATCGGATGTCGCGATCACCCGTGGCAAGAGACTCCGGTTGATGGGTGACAAGGGTGAGGTGTTTGGCGTGATTGCCAACACGGCGATTCATTTGCGGAAGGATACCTCCGGAGACGAAAAAGCCCCGAAATGGCACGAAATCTATGTGGATGTGGGTGCTTCGAAGCGGGAGGAGGTGGAAGCATTGGGTTTGAGGGTTGGGCATTTTGCGGTCTACTCGCAGGAGCCAGTTCTGCTTCAAAACAGCCGACTCAATGCGCGGGCGATCGATAACAGGATTTCGGGATACATTTTGGCTCGGGTTTTTGAAGAGCTGAAAAAGGATTCCGGACGGAATCCTGCCACGGTATTGGCTGTGAATGCGGTTCAGGAAGAAGTGGGCGGCAATGGTGCGACCATGATCAGCTACCGCTTGTCTCCGGATGTGGCGCTTGTCTTCGATGTTACGCACGCCACCGATACCCCTGGTTTGGAACCGAAGAAGGTGGGTATGGTCAAGCTGGGTGGGGGGCCATCACTGACGCATGGGACCGCGAATCATCCGGTGCTTGTGAAGCGTCTAATGGAGGTTGCGGCCCGCGAGGGCATTCAGATTCAGCATGAAGCGAGCAGCCGTTTCACCGGCACGGACACGGATAACGTGTTTGTTTCGAAGAGTGGAATCCCATCCGCCCTCATATCGATCCCCTTGCGATACATGCATTCCCCGGTTGAACTCGTTGATATGGCGGATGTCGAATCGACAGTCCGTCTCGTGGTTGCCTTTATTCGGGACCTGAAGTCGGGTGAGCGTTTTGAGGTTTGATCATTACTGAGATATCCAATCCTCTTGAGCCTTAAAATGGGATGCTTCATGATCCTTTTCGACAACCCTTAAGTTCATACACTCATGAGAACCCGTTTTCTGTCATCCGAAGGTGCTCGAAGAAATGCTTTTGGTCCAATGGCACAATGGCGATCCTTGATCCGGATCTTCAGGTTTGTGTTATTTCTGGCCTTAGGATCGACGCCCCTGCTTTCTGTGGAATTAGGGGATGAGGAGAAGTCGGTGTTACTTGAGCTGGGAACGCCGACCGGACGAATGCTTTCTGAGGGTGTCAATATTCTCACCTATCCGAAGGGCTCTGTCAGAATCCGCGATGGAGTTGTTGTTGGACTGACCGGGGTATATGACAAAAATAGGGAAAGTTTGATTCAAGACGGACAGGGCAATGTCTTGGCGGCGGATGGAAGCCTTGCTATCCAGACTCAAAAGCGAGATGGATTGAGTCTGGACAATGAGGCTTTGTCGCTCAGGAACGACAACGCTCGGAGTTGGAAGCTCCACCATGTGAGCGCGGTTGAACTATCCCGTGAGCGGAATATTCCCATTCTAATGGTGTTCTATGATGATTCCTTATCTTCTCAGCGTCTCGATAAGATTATGTCGGATCCCGTTTTTCTTCAAAACGTGACACCTGCCTATTCATTGCTCAAGGTCTCTTCTGCGGGCGTGGAGTTGTGGCAAAAGGAGCAATATTCCACGCTTTCTGCCAATTACGGAGTGACATCATTTCCGACGATTCTGATTGCTGGTGTTGATGGAGCCGAAATCGGTCGCGGGGGATTTGTGGAAGGTGACCTTAGAGCCTATTTGGACCTTATTGATAGTATGGTTTCAGGTCCTCCACCCTCAAGCAATTCCAGTGATTCGAATGCTGTTCAACAACCTCTGGAAGTGGCTGTACCGGGGGATTCATCAATGAATCCTGATGATTACAAACCATTCTTTACTCCCCGCCTGATCATTCACATTGTAGCCGTCATCGCATTTATTCTGGTTTGGATGTGGTCTAGACGTGGTTCGCACTGAGCGCCGGGTCGTTCGCTTTATGGTTGTCCCTGGGGTCACAAAGGCTTGTCTTCCGGATTACCCTTTAGCGTTTTGCGCATCATCCGGCAATCATGACAATGCACCGCACGTGCTTCTATAGTATGCGAGGAGGGAAGGATTTCGTCCGGTATCAACCGGGTGTCGGGGGTGACTCATTCTTCTTCCGGAAGCGGTAGCGGGATTGATATCCTCGCACATACGCCGCGATCAGGATTCGGCTCGACGGACAAATCACAATTGATGTTGCGCAGGGAATGCCGTGCGACGGTGAGCCCCATACCTCTACCCACCGAGGTCTTGGTTGTGATGAAAGGCTCAAAGAAATTGTCTTCGACCTCTTTTGCAATCCCCGTTCCTTGATCGATCACCTCCACGAAGAGCTTGGTCTGCTCGTCGTTGAGACTGGCCTTAAGTTCAATCGGCCTTTCGACCTGATTTGCAGGGTAGGACTCGAGGGCATTGATCAGCAATTTACTGACGGCGCCTTCAAATATCTCGCAGTTTGTTTCGACGATGAAGTCTTCCGGGAAGGGATTGGTAATTTTGACTTCACTGTCGACCGAATAGTCGGACTGAAAGCGCTTGACGCAGTTTTCGAAGAGCATGCCGATCGAGACCGGGGCCAATTGCATGGTTTCGTTGGCTGCCATGGAACTGAGTTGGCCGACGATGGTAACCATCCGGTTGATGGCGCTTTCCATGGAGGCAATACTGCGCTCGACGAGCTCCGGCTTGCCTTTCCCGATTTTCATGAGGTCGATATACCCCACTACGACTCCGAGTAGGTTGTTGAGATTATGGGCAATCCCTTCAGTAATCGCACCAATAGTCGAAGTCTTGCGCATCTCACTCAACCTTTGGATCAGGTCGAGGTTCTCGCGGTGCATTTCCTGAACCCTGAGTTGGGTGCGGATGCGGGCCAGCGTTTCATCCAGTTCGAGTGGCTTTGTGATGTAGTCAACCGCTCCGGTGTCCAGTCCGGCGAGCACATCTTTCTTGGAGGATTTGGCCGTGATAAATATGATCGGAATATCCGCTGTTTCCGGGTTTGATTTGAGGCGTTGGCATGTCTCAAATCCGTCCATGCCCGGCATGATCACGTCGAGCAGGATGATATCCGGCCGCTGTTCCTCCACGATGCGCAGGCAATCCTCACCATTGTATGCGGCAAGAACGTCCATGCCAGCTCGCTCGATGCGCCTCTGAACAATCTTGATATTGATCGGTTGGTCGTCGACGATGAGGATTCGAGGGTTTTTCATCGGAGAAGGGCTTTAGGGGGATGTGTGAGAAGCGGGATTATCCCGGATGACAATCGTTCGGGCTACCCAATCGTGCCCAGTTTGTCTGCGACGGTTGAAAATGCAAAGCAGAAAACTGACAGCAAGCAAGGGAAACAGGATACAGGCAGCCATGGACTTGAGACAGTTGCGTATGAAAGTGGCTCGTGGAGACGGTTCAGATAGAGTATCGGCATCGACCACTCTCAGCTTAAACATTTTTTTCCCAAGTGTGGTTCCCGTCAAAAAATACTCGCTGAAGGAGAAATAAATCCAAAACGTGAAAAGGTAGAATGTGTTGATGGTGTCCAATGCGGAACTGTGCCGCTGCATAAAGTTTCCGTGCAGGATGAGGATTTCCTTTGTGGACGCATGGGCTTGGGACAGTCGGGCCTGTTCGTTAGCGAGGGTCTCCAGATCCGTGATGAACCCCGGATAGAAATCCGGCAGGATCCATGTGGTCAGGATGGTGAAGAGAAAGACCGTGATCAGCACATAGTCGAATAGAAAGGCAATAGCCCTCAAGGTGAAACCAACCGGTCTCGGGCATGGTCCATCTATGGCCACTTCAGGCTGCATCAGCGGGAAGAGGAGCGTAAGCGGTAGGCCTTGAGCGTGTTGCTCATGAGCATGGCGACTGTCATGGGGCCCACGCCACCTGGAACCGGCGTGATGTGGCTGCAGAGCGGAGCGACTTCGCCATATGCGACGTCACCCGTGAGCCGGTAGCCTTTCGGCGAAGCTGGATCGGGGACGCGGTTGATTCCGACGTCGATGACCGTTGCTCCCGGTTTTACCATGGATGCCTTCACGAACTCGGGGCGGCCAATGGCCGCGATCAGAATATCGGCAGTTCGCGTGATGCTCGCGAGATCGGATGAACGGGAGTGACAGATCGTGACAGTCGCGTTTCCCCACTCATGTTTGCGGGACAAAAGCATCGCGAGAGGTTTGCCTACAATCAGGCTTCGGCCAATCACCACCACATGCTTGCCGGCGGTCTGGATCCCCGAGCGTTTGAGCATTTCAACTACCCCCAGTGGGGTGCACGGCACAAAACCATCATCGTCTTCCTGAAACAACTTTCCGCTGTTGATGCGTTGGAAGCCATCCACATCCTTGATGGGATCGATTGCGTTGAAGATTTCGGATTCGTCCAGATGCCCCGGCATCGGGGACTGTACCAGAATCCCGTCCACCGTGTCTTTCTGATTGAAGGACCGAACGTGTGAGAGAAGCTCTTCCCGTGTGATGTCTTCCGGATAGACGAAGACTTCGCTCTCAATTCCAAGGGATTGGGATACCTTTTTCTTCTTGAGAACGTAGGACTTCGAAGCCGGATCATCTCCCACGCGGATGAAAACCACCCCGGGTTTACGCCCGGGCAGCGTCGCTACTTCTTCTCTGATTTCATTAAGGATGGCTTCGGCAATTTGGTTGCCATCGATGATCTTGGGCGCAATCGCGGGTTCCATGTGTGACTGTGGTATCGGATCTTTCTGATATCGGAAACTTTTGTGGGCTCAGGAGTCTTTGCGGATATTGCGCGCGTCAAGGTAGAGGACATTGTCCGGAGGAAGCTCGGAAAGCAGTCCCTTGATGCTGATCCACTGGTCGATCATGCTGTCAAAGCCCGTGTGCAAAAGATTCTTGATATCCAGGTAGACGATTCGCCGGCCAGAGCGGGTTTCCAGCTGATAGCGGAAGTTGGACGATTGCGCGTCGCCGGAAGGCACTTCCCTGAGGAATCCCTGGAAGTCGCGCAGGAGATCGACCGCTGGTGGAGCCATGTTGGCGAGTTCCTGCGCCGAAATCCGTGGGGCTTCCTCCAGCACTGGATCGGTAGAGGGAGCGGCCTCCGGTATCAATTCCGGAACGATCGGCTCCGAGCTGATATTTGCCGATATCGGGGGGATTTGCTCGGCCGCCGTACTCTCCGGGATGAGTGACTCGATCGCCGGATCTGTCGCTTGCGTATCAGGAGAAGGGCTTTCCTGTGGCACATCCGCTGCCACTGTTGTGTCCGATGCATTGTCCACTGGCAGCTCGACTGGATCGAGCGTTTCACCTTGATATGGCTGGGCTTCCGTATCCGGAGTGCCTTCTGATGGTGAAGGAGTGCCGGGTTCGGTTACGATCGTGGCAACTGACGCGGGGGCAGCGCCCGGGATAGGCTGGGCGGCCTCCGTGGGGGTTGGCTGTGAAGCATCGTCTGCAGCGACCGTCTCCGATCCAGATGGAACAGCGACATCGGCTGTCGATGGATCAGGCTCAACCAATACAGCTGCCACTTGTTCCACCGAAGCATCGGGAGTCGGTTCCTCGACTTCCTTAACCGCATCTATCCCAACCGCGTTTACGGGAGAAATCGGCACCGCCGCAAGTCCGCCCGTTTCTTCATTGATCGGGAGCTTGTAGTAAACTGGAATTTCCTTCTCGATCTGTATGCGGCTGACTGAAAGCCGGGAGGTGACGCGCACTTTGTCCCCTTTTTCGATCCGGGTGAGAATCCAACTATCGCGGGTGGGATTCATCCGGATGATGCTCCCTTCCTCCACCGAACCGTTTCGTTTCACGCGGCTGTTTCCTACGTAGCCGTAGAAGGAGCTTTCCCATGTGGTCCAATACCATTCGCCTTCGTACTTCGGATCCAAAATACGGGCGTGGCTGAGTTCCGGATCCACATCAATGTATGCGATGACCGGGGATTTCTCATCCGGAAACACATATGCGGGCACCTTGACTGCAGCGGCCTGGGAAAAGAATGGAATGAGGGCTGAAACCAGCAGGGCCGGAATCCGCCCAACATAAGAAGGAAATGCGGTGTTTGCCATGTCAGAACTGTCGAAAAACATACCCGGTGCAGAAACAATCTGCATCAAGCTCTAGCGGATTGACTCCATTTCTGCAAGCAGCGATTGAACATCCTTGCCGGATAGCTTTTTGTAAGCACCGGTTGGGATCCCTGAAACCCGGAATCCCCCGATGGAAAGGCGCTGCAAAGATCCCACTTCTCTTCCGGAAAGTGCGAAGAGACGTCTGATTTCTCTTTTCTTTCCGTGATTGAGGATGACATCCAGCTCGAAAAAAGGCCCCGTTTTCTTCGGAGGGGTGATGATGCGCTCGAATCTCAGCAGCTCACCTTCGTCTTTTTGTCCCTCCAGGAACCATTCGAATTCACCTCCGCTGAGTGCCGGTGCGAATTTCACATGGTAGCGCTTCTGGATTTGATTGGAAGGGTGCGTCAATTTGTGGGCCAGGTCGCCATCGTTTGTCACAATGACCAGACCCGAGGAGTCGCGGTCCAACCTGCCGGCCACAAAGAGTTTAAGCCCGCGGTATTCGCGCGGCAGCAGCTCGAATATCAGCTTTTCGGCGTGCACATCGTCATTTGAACATGTGTAGCCCACCGGCTTGTTGATGGCGATCACTGTCCTTGGCTGACTCAGCGTGCGGATGCTGCGTCCGTTTACCACGATGTCGTGCAGGGCCGGATCCACTTTTTGTCCAAGATGGGCTGGCTGGCCGTCCACTTTGACGCGGCCATCAATGATCAGCCTTTCGGCCTCCCTGCGGGAGCAGAGCCCCTTTTGCGATAGGATCTTCTGAAGTCGGATTTCCATTATTGCTCGTTCGGATGGTCGGTATTCGCGGTGGCCTGACGGAACTGCCCGACCAGGAACCCAGCGGCTGAACCGGGTGCGAATCAGTGGTCTGTCCGGATCCGGGTAGCTGTTTTCAAATCTACAACTTCCCGCTGTGGACGCAACTGTCAAGTCTGCTCAGTTGAAGATCGGAGTGTCACAGGCCGTGTTGCCTGACGATGGGCTCTTGGATCCGGGTTTGACTTGCCGGGGAGAACGCATTAACGGTCGGGTTTTAATCAAACCAATTATGAGTAACGATCCAACCAAAAAGACCGCTTTGGTCACGGGCGCGAGTCGCGGGATAGGCAAAGCCATCGCGATGTCCCTTTCCGCTGCAGGCCACCGCGTTCTGTGCGTCAGCCGCAGCCAATCCAGCTTTCAGCCGGTAGTCGATGCGATCCTTGAATCCGGCGGGGAAGCCAGAGGATATGCTGTGGATGTGGCTTCGAGTCAGGAGATCAAGGCCGCCTGTGCCGGGATCCTGAGTGAATTCGGGCAGGTCGATATTCTGGTCAACAATGCTGGTATTACCCGCGACGGGTTGGTCATGCGCATGTCGGATGACGATTGGAACGCGGTGATTCAAACCAACCTGAGCAGCTGTTTTTACTGGACGCGTGAATTGATCCGGCCGATGGCCTCCAAGCGCTGGGGTAGGGTGATCAATATCGCATCGGTGGTTGGGCTCATGGGTAATTATGGCCAGGCCAACTACGCTGCTGCCAAAGCCGGGATCCTCGGGTTGACCAAGAGCGTAGCCAAGGAATTTGCGTCCCGCTCGATCACGGTGAATGCGGTGGCACCCGGATTCATCGAAACCGACATGACGGCGTCTCTCGATGACAAGGTCAAAGAGGCCATGCTCAAGGTGATTCCGATGAAACGTTTCGGTAAGGTTGACGATATCGCTGGAATTGTAAAGTTCTTGGCTTCATCGGATTCTGATTATGTCACCGGTCAGGTTTTTACCGTTGACGGCGGTATGGTTATGTGATCTTTAGGAACATTTTTATCTGATTGTGAGTCACTATTATGAGCGAGAAATCAATTGAACAGAGAGTTAAGGAAATCATTGTCAGCCAGCTGAATGTAAACGAAGAGCAGGTTGTTCCTTCCGCATCTTTCATCGACGACCTTGGCGCAGATTCCCTCGACACCGTCGAGTTGATCATGGCATTTGAAGAAGAGTTCAAGGAAGAGATCGGCGACGAGATTCCTGAGTCGGACGCTGAGAAGCTTCTGACCGTTGGTGCTGTTCTTGAATACATCACCAGTAAAGCGAACGGCTGATCATCGGGTTCAGTCGCCCAAACAAGTTTTTCCGATCAAATGCGGGATCCCTTTATGAGGGCTCCCGCAACTGCTTTTATCGTATGACAACGTCAAACCAGTATGAGCGGATCTTTGTAACGGGGATGGGAGTTATTTCTTCCCTGGGGCAGGATCTGGACACTTTTTGGGCCAATCTCCTGGCGGGGAAAAGCGGCATCAGCCGGGTAACCCACTTCGATCTGGAGGGTTTTACCTGCCAGGTCGCCGCCGAGATTCATGACTTCGATCCCGGAGTCTATATGGACCCCAAGGAGGCCAAGCGCAATGACCGTTACGCCCAATTGGGTCTGGCTGCTGCCAAGCAGGCTGTAGCCGATAGTGGTCTGGATTTTGACAAGGTTGATAGGGACCGTGTCGGTGTGATCGTGGGTTCCGGCATTGGCGGGATGGAAACGATCGAAAACCAGGCCCGCAATCTGATTGAAAAAGGGCCGAGGCGGGTTTCCGCATTCATGATCCCCGCTTTGATTTCGAACATTGCCTCGGGCCTGATCGCGATTGAATATGGAGTGAAGGGACCCAACTATGGAGTGGTGAGCGCATGCTCCACCAGTTCCCATGCAATAGGTGACGCTGTGCGCCTCATGCAGCACGGCGATGCTGACATCATGATCGCCGGAGGAAGCGAGGCGGCTATCACCGCTCTTGGGTTTGCCGGCTTCTGTTCCATGAAGGCGATGTCCTCTTCCTTCAATGATACGCCTCAACGTTCCAGCCGGCCTTTCGACCGCGATAGGGACGGATTCGTGATGGGCGAAGGTGCTGCTGTGCTGGTTTTGGAAACCGAAAGCAGCGCACGCAAGCGCGGCGCACGGGTCTATGGGGAGGTGGCAGGTTATGCGGCCTCCTGTGATGCCTACCATGTTACGGCCCCATCTCCCGATGGATACGGCCTGTCGCTGGCCGTTCGGAATTGTCTGAAGGATGCGCGCTTGAATACCTCGGATGTCGGTTACATCAATGCGCACGGAACTTCCACCGTCTATAACGACAAGACCGAGACCGGTTGCATCAAGAATGTGTTTGGTGATCTGGCTAAGAAGATTCCCGTTAGCTCAACCAAATCGATGACGGGTCACCTCTTGGGTGCCGCGGGTGCGATTGAGGCGGTTGCTTGCCTCAAGGCGATTGAATCCGGGGTTCTTCCCCCGACCATCAACCTTGAAAATCCGGATCCGGAATGTGACCTCGACTACGTGCCCAATCAGGCGCGTGAGGTTCCCATCAGTATTGCCATCTCCAATAACCTTGGTTTTGGAGGTCACAACACGGCGATTGCATTCCGCAAAGTGTGATTTTCCTGTTCAGACCCGGATGGCACATCCGAGTTTGACATGGGGAGTGGCATCGATCAAGATCCACTCCGTATAGTGTGCCGCCTTAGCTCAGTTGGTAGAGCGACTCATTCGTAATGAGTAGGTCGTCGGTTCGATCCCGATAGGCGGCTCCATTTTTTTGCCCTGTCTGGTGGCGGGATTGCGTTGAAAATCAGGGGCTTAGGAACGCCAGAGCGGGACGCTTTGGGTGGATGTTTGTCAATCGCGTAATTGACTTTTTGTGCTTTCAAATGCCATTTTAGTGGAAAAATTGGTCTCAGAATTTTCCAAGATGGCAACGGATATTAAATTGAGCGTCCGCTGACCCGTCGCACTGAGTTGTAGTCTGGTTGAGGGTTGCCATGGATAATGTGGTCCTAATAAGAAGCCATCCGTTTCGTTCTGTCGGTTTTTCCAGTGTATTGGACAGTATCAACAGGATTTGGAATAGCGCAGGTGGTTTCCGGAGTCGGCGGCTTCAGCCGTCGTCTGTGATGTGTTTGGTTTTGAAGAAGAGATGACTCACGCCCGTTTGATCCGACATGCCGGATCCGCACTTCCCCCGTCGCTCTTCGAGCTATGGAGGACGCGCAAGCCACCAACGGAAGATATCAAACGGTGGATTTCGGATTGAATGGGAGGATGCAAGTAGGAATGCGTGGCGCTTGTTCTGCGGAAATCCGGGAAATCTGTGGATGATGGTGTCTATTTGAGCAGAGAAGCGTATCTGTCTCAGAGGCGCAGGGCACGGCAAAACCGTGTCAGTCCCGCACAGACCTCATCCAGCCTTCACCGACTGAGATCAGGAGCACTTGTTTGCCTTCCTCGTCTTTGAACTCGCACTGCACGTCTGTGGTCTTGCAGAAGAAACGGGTTTCGGATTCCGCGTAGAGCAGCATGGTGAATCCTGAAAAGGAGAGTTCGAGGAGCCCGTCCGGCGCCCGTGTCACTTTCACGGGTCCGCCGTGATCGAAGCTGTAGGCTCCGGCATAGCGGTCGAGCAGCGCATCCGGGAGGGTGAATTCGGGTTTGGAAGCCGGACCGAGTTCGCGTACCCAGATGTTGCGGAAGCGCACCGGGTTTCCATGGTCCTGTAGGGAAATAGGTTGTTTCGACGGGTGCGCGGAGTAGGGCGCCCGTCCAATCCATGCGGTGGGTCCGGTGAGCTCCGATTCGTGCTGAACCAGCACACCGTTGTGGAGTGCGGTCATTCGTGCAGGGGAGATGAGTTTGCCACAATCGCTGAAGCGGGGGGCCGTGAAGATGATATCGTAGGTTTGCCACTCTCCCGCGGGGAGGGCTGCATTGACCAGTGGAGGATACTGTCCGTAGATGGAGCCAGCCGAACCATCGGCGTAGGTGGTGTTCTCGTGGCAGTCCAGCACTTGGATTTCGTAACGGGTGCCACCGAAGAACACGCCGCTGTTGCCGCGTCCCTGACCTTGGCCTTCGGGTGGGACAGGTGCCGACCATTCAATGTGGAGCTGACAGTCGCCGAAGTTACGCAGGGTGCGGATATAGCCACTTCCCTTGACACATTCCATCGCTCCATCGACGAGTTTCCATTCGGTTGGACTTCCATCAATGGAGCACCACTGCGATAGATTGTTGCCATCAAACAGGACGACTGCATCCGAGGGCGCTGTTGAGGAGGGTGTTTGGGCACCGGGCTGTCCCGGAGTGACCACCGGAGGAAGCGGACGTTCCCGGTCATGGGCCATCCACTGAGGATCGGGCTGGCCATGGCTGCTCAGCGTGAGCAAGGCTGTGCCGATCAGGACAGGCAGTCCGGTTTTCGCGAAGGGAATGGAAAGGTTCATGGCTAGTGCAGGTTTCGATCGGGTTGGGGGGTGAGGTTGGTTGGATTCCCCGATCCTCCGGGCTGTGGGCATGTCCCGGAGGATCGAAGTCCAATAGTTATCTCACACTTTGGGAAGCTCCCATGGAGCGCGGTAGCTCGGCGTGATGTAAGCGTTCGCGTCTTCGTCGCCTATGAAGGAAGTGTTTTCAGCATCCCAGTAGAGTCGACGTCCGGTTTTGTAGGATATGTTGCCGAGATGGGCCACGCGGGCGACATTGGCGGCAATCGATACCGGACAGCGTGGAGTAAGGTCCCGGTCCTTGATGCAGGCAATAAAATCTTCCATGTGCAGGTCGAGGCCCATGTTCTTAGTGGGCTGTAGTTCCACTCTTTCCATCTGCGCAACGTTGTCGCGCACTTCGGGAATAACCTCCCAACCCCCGCGGTCGACGACCAGGGTGCCGTTGTTTCCGACAAAACCCACTCCATGTGTGCGGCCGTAGTATCCGCCGTTGATTCCGATACCGTGATCCCAAAGCATGGTGAACCCGTCAAATTCGTAAAGGGCCTGGAGTGTATCAGGGGTTTCAGTGGCATCATCCGGGTAGGCGAAGCGACCACCCAGTGCCATCACGGATTTGGGTACGTAGGCGTTCATGCCGAAGAGTCCGTAATCGATAATGTGGACGCCCCAGTCGGTCATCATTCCACCGGCGTAGTCCCAGAACCAACGGAAGGTGAAGTGGAAGCGGTTGGGGTTGAAGGGACGTTTGGGCGCGGGGCCAAGCCAGAGATCGTAGTTGACGCCTTCAGGCGCTTCGGCATCCGGGGCCACGGGGACGCTGCTCATCCATCCTTGATAGGACCATGTGCGAACGGTGCGGATCTTGCCGAGCGCGCCAGTGTTGACGAAGTCGATGGCGTCCCGCCAATGTGGGTCGCTGCGTTGCCATTGGCCGACCTGGACCACCGGGTTGTAGCGCTTCGTGGCGGCTTCCATGACGTTGATTTCCCCAATGGAATTGCCCAGGGGCTTTTCGCAGTAGATGTGTTTGCCCGCCTGAGCTGCGTAGACAAACTGAAGGCAATGCCAGTGGTCTGGAGTCCCGATGATGATGACATCGAGATCCTTGTTTTCGAGCATTTCCCGGAAATCCTCGTATCCTTTGGCCTTCATCCCATGGATGCGGTCAAGTTGGGCGAGGCGTCTCCGGAGCACGCGGCTATCGATATCGCAGAGGGCGGCGCACTCGGTGTTGGGCTGTTTGAGAAAGGCTTCGAGATCGGCCCAACCCATTCCGTTGACGCCGATGACGCCGCAGACCAGTTTTTCGTTGGCACCTTTTACGGATTTTCCGAATGCGAATGGAGAACTCAGCATCGTGGCGCCAGCGGCGAGTCCCGAAGTTTTGATGAAGGTGCGGCGGTTGCAGGGTTGATTTAGCAGGCTCATTTGGGATAACGGGAGTTGATGGGTGAAAATGAAGCCGGGGACGTCTTCATTCAATGGATCATGGGCAAACAGGCGACCCGGGTCGCATGCGTCCACGATGGGTTCCGATTATCGACAGGCCAGCGGCGGATTCAAGTCCGGATCAGAAAAGGAACAGCAATTACAGAATTGTGCTATTAGCCTTCGAGTATGCGGAATCGATCAAAGAATAACAGAAATCAATCAGCCAATAAAAACACAGGGCCATTATTTGACATTCAGTCGATTCTAAACAGTATTTTAGTAGCATGATAATCATGAAAAGGAAGCGCGTGGTGGTTCATAACCGGGATGGCGTTTATCATTTGATGAGCCGGTGTTGTTTGGGTGAGCACTTGCTGGAGGATGGGGAGAAGGAGATGTTCATCGGGATGATGCGGCGGCAGGCAGCATTCTGCGGGGTGGACATTCTGGCGTATTCAATCATGTCGAATCATTTCCATATTCTGGCGCGGGTCAGGCACGAGAAGCCACAGACAGATGCGGAGTTGCTGAGCCGGTATCGGACTTTTCATGAGGGTTGTCGCATCTCCCCCTATTCGATGACACCGGATGGGCTGGAGAAGATGCTGGAACGGAACGATGAGATCGCGCAGCATGCGCGGGATGCTTTGCTGGCGCGGATGGGGGATGTGTCGGTGTTCATGCGTGAGCTCAAGCAGCGTTTCACGATCTGGTATAACCACCAGAATGGAAACCGTGGCACGTTATGGATGGAGCGTTTCAAGAGCCTGCTGGTGGAGCCTTCGTTGCAGGCAATGGCAACTGTTGCGGCCTATATCGACCTTAATGCGGTGCGCGCCGAGCTGGTGGATGATCCGGCGGATTACCGTTTCTGCAGCTATGCCGCAGCGATGGGTGGAAAGGCATCGCCGATGGGAGGATACCGACTTATCTACGGTGGACGTGCCTTTTCCGAAGCCATTGCAGCGTATCGTCTGTGTCTGTTTGGGAAAGGCGCTAAACCGAAAGGCGAACAGGACAAGGACCGTGGCGTCATCCCGCTGGAAAAGCTGGATGCAGTGATCCGCAGCGGAGGGAAGGTGGAGATGGCGGAGTTGCTGCGTCGCAAGGTCCGCTACTTTAGTGATGGGATGGCTATTGGATCCAAGAGTTTCCTGAAGGGGCTTTACGATGAACACCGGGAGTGTTTTCCCGAGAGCCGAAAAGCCCGCTTTGCCACAATGAAAGGTGCCGACTGGGGCGGGCTCCATGTCGTCCGCGACCTAAAGGTTAATGCATTCGGGTGAGCAGCTTGTTTGTTCAAACCTCAGGCAATCAAAACCGTCAGATCAAATCGTGGTTACCTCAGGTAACTGGTATCCTTGGTGTCATTGCATTTTCCCGATTCACACATCTTTTCCAATAGGTTTGCTTTGGGGTGTTAGTTCCACATGATGCTTTTTCGAGGTGACTGGAGCGTCGCCGGTATCCCCTATAACCCCTGATTTGAGAAAACTATGAATACTCCTCTTAAGAGAAAACTGCGCATGGGTATGGTCGGAGGTGGACGAGGTGCCTTTATTGGTGCGGTTCATCGTATGGCGGCGGCGTTGGACGGGAAGATCGAACTGGTGGCAGGATGCTTCTCATCCGATCCCGACAAGTCGCGTGCTTCCGGCGAGGATCTCTTTCTCGACCCATCGCGGGTCTATTCGGACTATGAGGAAATGGCACGCAGGGAATCCGCGTTGCCGCTTGGCGAGCGCATTGATTTCGTGTCGATCGTCGTGCGCAATGATTTGCACGCCAAGGTGGCCAAGTGTTTTCTGGATGCAGGGATCCATGTGATCTGCGAGAAGCCCCTTGCCTTCTCGATGGACGAAGCCCGTGCGATTAAGGCGAGTGTCGAACAGAGCGGATGTGTATTTGCGCTCACACACAACTACACCGGATATCCGATGGTGAAGGAGGCCCGTGCGATGGTGAAAGCCGGGAAGCTGGGCCGGATTATCAAGGTGGTGGCGGAGTATCCGCAGGGCTACGCGATAACGGCCCTCAAAACGGAAACGGATGGGGCGATCTCGAACTGGCGCATGGACCCGTCGGTCGCCGGAGTTTCCAACTGCATCGGAGACATCGGATCCCACGCCGAAAACCTGGCGCGTTACATCACCGGTCTGGAAATCGAGGAACTAGCGGCCGAGCTCTCGACCTTCATTCCTGGTCGCCCATTGGATGACGATGGAAACATGCTGATCCGCTACAAGGGCGGAGCGAAGGGGGTTTTGTACGCCTCCCAGGTTTCCACCGGGGACGAGAATAACCTCAATATCCGTGTTTATGGGACCGAAGCCTCGATCGAGTGGCACCAGGAGCATCCGAATGAATTGATTCTGAAGTTCGCGGAACAGCCCCGGCAGGTTTGGCGCCGCGGAAATTCCTACAACGGACCGGAGGCCGCCCGTAACACGCGGACTCCCTTCGGGCATCCCGAAGCATTCATTGAAGCGTTTGCGAACGTTTACATGGCAGCTGCCGATGCGATTGCCGATGCCATACAGGGAAATCCCAAGCCGGAAGGGGGCTATGACTTTCCCACAATTGAAGACGGGATGGCGGGAATGGCTTTCATTCAGGCTGCGGTTGCTTCCTCGCGGGCGAATGCGGCATGGACCCGGGTTGAGGTTTAGCGTTGCGAAGGGTCCAGACTGAAGCCATTCTGTGCCGCATGAGTGCTTCATTCGGTTCAATCGCATTGATAACTGGCGCGAGCAGCGGAATCGGTATGGCTTGTGCCCGTGTGTTTGCCGCCGCAGGGTTGCGTCTGGTATTGTTGGCGCGCCGCAAGGATCGTTTGGATGCCCTCGCGGATGCCCTCAAGGCGGAGCATGGAACCGATTGTCTCACGGTCGGGTTGGACGTGCGCGATCGCGAAGCGGTGAAGGCCTTTTGGGACGGACTCCCGGATGCTTGGAAGCAGGTCGATGTGCTGATCAACAATGCAGGTCTCAGCCGTGGGCTGGAGAAGCTTCATGAGGGATCCATCTCCGATTGGGAGGAGATGATCGATACCAACATCAAGGGACTCCTCTATATCAGCCGCTGCGTGATTCCGGGAATGCTCGGCCGGGCCAGGGGAAGCATCGTGAACCTGGGTTCGGTTGCTGGCCATGAGGTGTATTCCGGCGGAAATGTGTATTGTGCAACCAAGCATGCGGTGGATGCGCTCACGCGGTCCATGCGGATCGACCTAGTGGACACTCCGGTGCGGGTTTGCGTGGTATCCCCCGGTATGGTTGACACTGAGTTTAGCGAGGTGCGTTTCCACGGTGACCGGGAGCGTGCCGCCAAGGTCTATGAGGGGATGCAACCGCTAACGGCTGAGGACATCGCGGACGCCGTTTTTTATGCGGTGAGCCGGCCGCCTCACGTTCAGATTGCGGAGATCCAGCTTTTCCCGACCGCTCAGGCGGGAGCAACGTGTGTGTCCCGCAAGGGATGACGGTGATTCACTCCTCCTCCCCGGGGGTGGAATGCTGGAACGAGAAAAATCCAACCCGGGTTCCTTCGGAGAAGAGTCCAATCGTGTTTCCAGCGGATTGGGGTTGGTGGGTTTTTCCCATGTCGAGAGTTCGGAGGTCAATATTTCGGAGGATCAGATCCCATCGGACCCCGTTCGGGCTGTAGTAGGCGTTGAGAAGATGGCCGTTCCGTTCCAATTTGAGCCAGATAGAATCTCCGAAAGGATTATCGATTTCGAATCGGTCTCCGAATAGGTTCACTCCAATATTCCTTCCATCTGAGAAACCACTGTAGAGTTCGATTGCCGGCGATCCATCCGGGTTTGTCAGGCTGATCCCGCCGCGTTGACCCGGCGCATCGGCTTGCAGCGAAACCAGCGTTGCCACGGAATAGGCTGTTTCCGTTTCGCGTTGGAGAATATGGGTTTTCCCATTTGTGGCGTCCATGAAAAGCCATCCTGCTTTTTCGGAGAGGCTGATCCGGTCGGCATCGGATGTATTTTGGAAAAACCAGTGTGGACCCGGCTGTCCGGTTTCGAACCAGTCGGACCGGGTGCTCCTGCGAGGAATTCCGGTGCTCATGAGACTCGGTCCGGTCGTTGGATGAAGGGTCGGCGCGGAAATGATCGGCATACCGTCATTGCTCCATGTGATGCTGTGGAGTAAACCCTGTCGCCCAAACCCGCTCCAGTCATCCAGATGGTTGATCCGGAAGCTGTGCGACAGGGTCCACCATGATCCATCCTGGATCTGAACGGGGGCGGTCATGTGGGTGGATAGACGGAACTGCACTTCCGGCTCGGAGATTGGTTCAACGCACGCCCCGAGGCTCTGCCAGTTTCCGGGTGAGGCGGTGAGGTTGCGGGTACGCAGAACATGTTGGACTCCGGATTCGCCGGCAGTTGTGAAGTAGTAATACCAGCCGTCTTTTCTGATCAACACGGGGCTGGCTTTCCCATTCCATGCGGGGGTTTCAAGCATCCAGTCGAGATCGATGCGCTTATTGGTCGGATGACCGTCAGCTCCGAGCATGTGGATGCGGTTGGTCGAAGCGCTTCTTGAAAGCAGATAGGGCGTCCCATCGTCATCAACGAACACCGAAATATCCGTACCGCCTGAGGTTGGGGTTTCGATGCTGCCGATCTGGATGGGATCCGACCATGGGCCTCCAGGACTATCGGCAGTGCACGCGAAGATCGCGGGATGGCTCAGGTTGGAGAAATAGAAGCGGAAGGGTCCGTGAAAACGGGTGATCACGCCTTGCCATTCTGCTCCGGGATACTGATCCGCGATCCATGCGGAACGGTTTGCGGGAATCACGTGACTGAGGGTTTCCCAATGCATGAGGTCTCTGGAGTGAAGAATCTCGCCAAAAGGTGACGGGTGGCGGCTCGATCCACTCAGGTAGAAATCCTCGCCATCCTGAAGCAGGACCGGATCGGGGTGATTCCCGGGTAATACCGGATTGATCAGGGATGTAACCGAACGGAGTGGCCCTGACAGGGTCGTGATGCTTTGGGGCGGAAGTGAGAGAAGCGTTGGATCGGCACTGACTTCAATCGCTTCCATTCGCATCACATTGTGCGCGGCGGTGCTCTCCCACCGGTTGAGTTGCCCAAGTGTTCCTCCCTCGAACACCAGGGATAGGGATTGCGCGGACGGGTTCCGGTTGATGACCACAATGGTGGCTGATTCAGTGTCCCGGAATGCACTGACGAATACGCCTTGAGCGGGTGTGGAATCTGCCTCCACCCGATACCATCCGGGTCGGACAAAGCGGGAGAAGTGACTCATCACATAGCCGCGTTGGCTCACGGAGCCGTCTTCCGTAAGAGGCCCGTAGAAACGGCGCAGATACCACCAGAGGTAAGCGTTGAAATTGCTGATCATGCAGTCATGGATTTCTTTTCCGGTGGCCAACACGCTTGCCCAGTCGATCTCGAGTTCGAGGTGTTCGGTCATCCAGATTTCTTTGTTGAGTCGCTCAGCGAGCGGGTAGGCATAGAGGCCGCCTCCGTAGATGTGCCCGCCGATGATGTCCACTTCCGCAGCGGCCTCGGGATCGCGCAGGATCGGGTCGGATTTGCTGCGGTCAAAGCGGAAGGATTCCGGCGCTACGACCCGGCATGGGATGATGGATGCATGGTTTTTGAGGAAATCGACCATCTGGGCCGGTGTCCAATCGCAGCTTTCGTAGTCCACCCGGATGTCGGGTTCGTTTTGAATCGAGATAGCGAAAAGCTCAGCCCCGTTATCCTTCATGTAGTTCGCAAAGTCAGCGAGGTGTTGCGCATAATCCCGATAGTGCCCGGGAAGCAGCTCACCGCCGACAAGGCTGTTATTGGTTTTCATGTGGGCAGGGGGTGACCAAGGAGATGCCAGAAGAATGGCCCCAATGGATTTTGCGCGGATCGCCGCTTCCAGCCCTTTGGACCATTGCCCGCGATCAACCGGCACTTTGATCCGCAGGATAGTGAATCCGAGCTGGCCATCTCCGGCTCCGAAGGCACGATCAACCTCCTCCACTGAGAGGCCATTGATCCAGTCGGGCATGTCAACCGCCCCGAACCCCCTGATCCGCTGATGCTGCGTCGCAAAGTCAATATGGGCGGTTTGTGCTGTGATCAACAGAGGGAATATCAACGCGGCTGCCCTGAGGAAGAGTTGAAACATGGGGTTCATGGGGTGTCCTTTCTTCAAATACGGTTGTATCCCGAATCGGGTTGCAGTCCTTCAACGTTTGAGACGCGAGGTAAACACATGTTCGATACGGTGGTTTCAAGTTGGAACAATAGCAGGCGGTGGCGGGAAAGCGACATCCGGTTCGAAACTGAATGCACGCTCCATGCAATCACTTTATGCAAGGGGTGCCGGAGATTCAATCCCGATGGTCCGGTTTTCATCCCGGGCGGGATTTGCCCGAAACGCGAACTTAACTGTCAAGTGGATTAAGGGTGAGCGGATCTGGCTGCAATGTGGTATTGGTATCTCGAATTGGAGCAATCCGTCAGCCCGGATCTGAGGGATGGGTCAAGGCCTCGACATTCCGGGCGTGTCTGTTTGTTGTTTCCGTAAGCCAGCCTGTGGAACCGTTGATAGTATGAGAGGAATGAACATGAGTCGTATTGGGGTGACCGCATGGTTTGTGTGGATGGGATTGGGTTCCGTGTTGATCGGAGGCGAAGATCTGAACCGGCTTTGGTATGTGCAACCCGCTTCGCAGTGGGTGGAGGCCTTGCCGATCGGAAACGGCAGGCTGGGCGCCATGGTATTCGGCATTCCTTCTTTGGACAGGCTCCAGTTGAATGAGGATACGGTGTGGGCGGGCGAGCCCGGCAATAACCTTCCGGAAGGATTCCGCGAGGTGTTGCCAAAGGTGAGGGCCTTGATCCGGGATGGCCATTTCAAGGATGCCGAAGCCGTGCTTATGGAGGTCATTCCCCAACAGGGAGATGAGCGGATGAACCATGGAATGGCCTACCAGCCGGTGGGGGATCTGTTGATTGAGTTTCCGGGTCATGACAATTGGGATAACTACCGTCGGGAGCTCGACATCGCGAATGCGCTTTGCTCCACCCGATACACGGTCGATGGGGTTGTGTTTACCCGTGAATACTTCGCGTCCGCGGTGGATCAGGTGATCGCGGTCCGGCTGTCTTCCAACGAAAAAGCCCGGATCAACTGCAATCTTGGGTTTTCGAGTGAGCACGGGAAACACCAGATATCGGTGGAAGATGGAATGTTGCTATTGGATGGGGTGACCAGCTCCATGGAGAACAAAGAGGGTCGGGTGCGTTTTCAGGCAAGGGTGATGCCGGTAATAGAGGGCGGGAGTCTTGAGGTTGAGGGGAACCGGTTGGCCGTGAAGGACGCGGATGCGGTTGTGGTTTATGTGGCGATCGGAACGAATTTCAACAACTTCAGGGACTTGGGGGGCGACCCGAAGCGCCTCTCGCTTGTGCCGCTTTCGAAGGTGAAGACTCGCGACTATGATTCGGTCCGGGCAGATCATGTCGCCGATCACCGGCGTCTGTTCGATCGGGTGGTTTTGAATCTTGGAGAAAACGATGCCGCGGGGAAGCCCACCGACCAGCGGATCCGGGAGTTTTTCGACGGTAATGACT